>CADCPK010000038.1 GCA_902803215.1 uncultured Lachnospiraceae bacterium | reverse complement strand
CAGCAGATCCAGAACATAATATATAAATTTATCAAAGGAGAATAAAACCATGAAAGATATTAAGAAAGTAAATGCAAAGGAACCGGACATGAAAGAACTGGACAAAAAGGAATTGGATTCAGTGAACGGAGGAAGGCGCGGTAAGTACAGCGCTGAGGAATATTGGGTCCTGACCGGACAGGATTGGATGCTGACCGGACAAGATGGGATGCAGACCGAGCAAGTATAAAGATTCTATTTTCACGCTTTGGATATGGTTTCCAGGTTCAGAGTGCCGCATCAGGTGGAACGTTTTCAAAACCAGTTGAGAGAACGGGGCTGTCGCAATAGAAGTATAGACAGCAGCTCCTAATCGAGAAATCCGGCCACCTGGCCGGATTTCATCCGATGTAAAAGAGCTGCCGCACTAATTACTTAGTGCGACAGCCCCTTTTTGGTGTCAGCGCACTGACTTTTTGCGTCTCATCGTCAGCAGCAGCAATGAAGCAAGCATCATCGCCAGGCCGGCGAGAAGAATATTTTTTGTTCCGGGACCGCCTGTCGAAGGCAGGCTTGTCTCGTTGGAGTTGATGATCACGCCGGTGATCTCACCCTTACCAAAGTCCACGCTAAAGGCTCCCGACGGCGGATTGACCGCAAGCACCTCAAGCTGTGGGTCCGCTGCGTTCGTATCGTAATATGCGATCACCCGGAAGTCCACAGGCTTTATTCCGGTGTAGCTCTCAGGCACCGTGGTCTCCACGAGCCTGTAAACGCCCGCATCCACACCGCTGAAAGTAAAGGTTGTCACTTCTTCTCCGGTAATCTCATCGGAAACCGCAATGTAATAATCGTCGCCGTCTTTGACAGCATCCCCCTTCTTCGTAGCTTCCGTATATTCCGTTTTCGGATTTTCCTTCTGCTCTTCAGTGGGTATCTGATTCTTATAGAGCGTAAATCCCGCGCCTTTAAGAGGCTGCCTGTAAAGATCCTGTTTTTCCGCTTTGATCGTGAAGGTAAATACAGTGACCTTGTCTTTTTCGGTCTTTTCCGTACCGTACTCATCTTTGTCATGAAGGATCGTATACTCGAGATATACATCGTTAGGATTGCCTTCAGGACCGATCTTAGCCTTTTCATTAAGCACTGCAGAGTACTCGATCACGATCGTATCCTTGTTGGTAAGAGCAAAATCGCCCTCCCATTCACGCATATCCTCATTTTCCTTCAGACTCACGGTTATCGTTTTTCCGGAAACGGTAACGTTGAACTTACTGCTCAGATCAACTTCTCCGTTCTTCCTGACAGTGATATCCGCTTCTGCGGGCGGATCAAGCCCTTCTGACAATTCATCGACAAAGGTATATGTCGTATAATGATCATATTTTGCGAATCTGGTCGGAAGTGTTCCGACGATACGGTAAGGAATGGAATCCCCGATATCATAGTCCGCCGCATCCTGCCATTCGGTCAGGGTGCCGGTATGATCGTTCTTCTCCTTAACCTTCTTGGTGACCGTCGGAATATCTGTCTTTCTTCCCGTCCACGTGTTGGTGACTGTGCAGGTGTAAGAATCTCCGGCATTGCTTACAGGGCCGATCGTTGTATCGTATCCATCCACAAAATCCTCTGTGATCTTGTACGGGATAACATTTCCGCCTTCGTCCTTATAGGGAAGCCCTTCGAAGGTAACCTGCCATCCGTCACTTTCGGTGATTGTCTCTGTAGCCACGATCTCCGAACCGTTCTGCACATGTACCGTCACGGATTCGGGTCTCTTTGGCCACTCGAACTCTTCTTCACCCTCTGCATTTTCGCCGGTTCCTTCTCCGACCGGTGCACTTTCTCCGCCGCCTTCTTCTCGAAGCTCATTGACGACCGGTGCACCCTCTCCGCTGCCTTCTTCCTGCAGCTCAAAGCCGACCAGTGCACTTTCTCCGCTGCCTTCCTCCTGCAGCTCATCGGCTGCCGGTTCTTCAGGCGATTCCACATTGCCGTCATCAAGCGCCTTTGTCTTGTCCGCAGGCATCGGTGTGATCGCAGGTGTCGGTATCGGAGACGGAGTAGGCATGTTCGTCTCGTCCCAGACCTTGATTACAGTGATCTGCACCTTTTCGGAATCAGGCTCGGGCGGCTCGGGCGTAACAGGCGGAGCTTCGTAGGTGTTCGTGACATTGTACCCGTTGATTTCCGTCTTATAATCAGCTACCGGGTCTTCCGATATAGTATACGTGATCACGCTTCCATCCGAAGACATTTTCGGCTTATTCTCAAACCGCCACATCCAGCCATCGCTTGAGGTTACAGTTTTCGAATCGACCTCTGAACCGTTTGCAAGAAGCTTGATCGTGATACTGCCGGGACGCTTGCCCGCCTCATTGCTGTTATCATTCCAGGTCTTTCGGCCCGAAATATCGATGGTGTCTGACTGATAGCGATTGGTAAACTCAGCTGTCCCGCCGGAATTTCCGTTAAGCGAATACGAGGCGGTAAGATTTCCGTTCTCTCCCTCGCTGACATTGACCAGAACTACATATGTGCGTCCGTCATAGCTGTAGTCGGAGTTAGTGCCCGCATCCTCGGTCAGTGTGTAAGAATAAATACCCTTCTTTGTATGCGAGGTTGTAAACGATGCCTCTCCGGAGCCGGTGATGTTTACTGTCTGTACTCCTTCCCCTGATGTGTTCGGAGTAAGCCGGAAGGTGAAAGTTTCAGCCGGAGGTGCTTCACCCGTGACTGTTTTCTTCACCGGAATTACCACACTCACCGGATCATATGGAGTATTGATGATCGT
>CADCPK010000037.1 GCA_902803215.1 uncultured Lachnospiraceae bacterium | reverse complement strand
TTCCAATTTTTGACAAGACAGGGGACTGTTCTTTGTCTTTCTTGGAGGTAGAAAAATGGGAACATATATCAATCCGGGAAATCAGGCCTTCCGGCGGATTGCGGGGGCTGATTATGTAGATAAAACAGGCCTTATCAATCTGATCAATCAGCGGATCGGTGGGGCTGAAAGTTTGGTCTGTGTCAGCAGACCCCGCCGGTTTGGCAAATCTTATGCCGCCCAGATGCTTTCCGCCTACTATGATTGTTCCTGCGACTCGCATTCTTTATTTGATAAGCGGATCATTTCCCGCACCAAATACTACTCTAAGCACCTTAATCAATACAATGTCATTTATCTGGCTACAACTGCCTTTATTTCTTCGGCCAGACGCAGGGGCATCCCATTAAAAGAAGTTCCCAACATGATCGTTGATGCACTGTATGAGGATATTCTCAGAGAAAACCCGGACCTGTGCCGGGAGCTGTCTCTCACGGATCTCCTGATACAATATGTGCAAAAGCCTGAAGGGAAACCTTTTGTATTCATTATCGATGAATGGGATGCACTTATCCGTGAAGCCAAAAATGACGATACGGCCCAGGAACGATACCTTGACCTCCTGCGCGAATGGTTTAAAAACGGTACATTCACCCCTAAGGTCGTCGCAGCCGCTTATATGACAGGCATTCTTCCAATAAAGCGTGACGGATCGCAATCAGCCATCTCGGATTTCAGAGAGTTTTCCATGCTTCATCCCGGAGAATATGCCAAATATATCGGGTTCTCCGAAGCAGAAGTAAAACGTCTTTGCCGAAAAAACAAGATGGACTTCGATCAGGTAAAAGCCTGGTACGATGGCTATGATTTTTCTCAAGGGCAGCCTGTATATAATCCTTATTCTGTCATGAATTCCTGCAAGGAAAAAACATGTCGTTCATTCTGGGGAAAGACATCCGCCGCCGAAGCACTGACAGACTATATCAATATGAACTTTGACGGACTGCAGGAAACTGTCGTCCGCCTGATCGGCGGCGAGGAAATCCCTGCAAATACTTCTACCTTTCAAAACGATTTTGAACGGTTCAAAACAAAAGATGATATCCTGACCCTCTTGGTTCATCTGGGATATCTTGCTTTCGATTCAGCCCATAATACTGTGCATATACCCAACGAAGAAGTGAGAAATGAGTTTCGGAACTTTTTGAACAATGACAGGGCAGGCGAGCACTGGGTAAAGCTTCTGGGGCGCTCCCGCAAGCTGTTGACAGACATTTCTTCCGGTAATGAAGATTCCGTTGCCCTTACACTCGATGAAATCCGGCATGAGCAATATGCCCCGCAGTTTTACAACAATGAGCCGGCTCTCCGGGCAGTGATAAAATATGCTTTTATCGCTGCTTTCGGCCAATATGTAAAGATAGAAGAAATGCCGGGAGGAAAGGGAATCGCCGATGTAGCATTTATCCCTGCACCACTCACAAAGCTGCCTGCAATGGTCGTAGAGTTGAAATGGGATAAGACAGCAGGCGGTGCTATTGCTCAGATAAAGGATAAACATTACACATCTGCTCTCACACCTTTCTCGGGAAACATCATGCTTGTCGGCATTAACTACGATACAAAGTCCGGGCAGCATAGTTGTAAAATCGAACGCGTATAAAGCAAGACAGGGGACGGTTCTCTGTCTGCACACTGTCAAGGCAGAGGACCGTCCCCTGTCTTGACCCTCGTTTGTCGGGGTAGGAGAACGTCATGAAAAAACGTGGTTTCACACTTGCGGAGCTTCTCATTGTCACCGCGATCATAGCTGTTTTGACAGCCATCGCCATACCGGTTTTTAGCCAACAATTAGAAAAAGCCCGAGAGACTGTCGACCTGTACAATATCCGGACTGCCTATTCAGAAGTCTACCTTGCGCTTACGGAAGGGACCCTGGCACCGCCGGATGAAACAGTGGTTCTTCCGGGTGGGACGACTGCTACTGTCGATTACAGTTTTAACCCAAACCCCAGCATCAGTTCATATCTCATGTATGTCTATATCCCATTTTCCTACAAACAAAAAGATCTTTCCGGCTGGTTGATATCGACAGAATGGGAAATCAATGGGAGAAAAATCCCGATAGCATGGAATCCGAAAAATCCCCAGCCCCCAAGCCCGGACTTTCCAATTTTCTACCTTGACGCCGAATATATTCAATTTGTCTTCGTAGTACGTCCCGGTTCAAACCCCCAACTTATTGCGGCCTTTCTGTCATCGAGCATAGCGGTTTGAGGATAACAAGACACGGTGAGTCAAGGAACACTGTCCCCGCGACTCACCGTATCTCATATAACCTTGTCGTCCTCCTTATCCACCACATACCACTGTATCGGTTGAGGAGAGTCGGAATCTTGCGGATAAGTCCCAAAACTTACAACAGCACCAACCGGGACATCCCCTTCCAAAGAGTATGTTCTCTTCCAGTCAGGCATGGGGGTTGGCGTCGGTTTTGGAGTCGGTGTTGCTGTTGGTTCAGGCGTCGGTGTCGGCGTCGCTGTCGGTTCAGGTGTCTCTGTCGGTTCAGGCGTCGGCGTTGCCATCGGTTCAGATGCATCCCCTGTCTTGTATGTATAAGAAATCTCATTTTCAATCGCATACTGCTCTGCATATGAATCTTTTTCTAAGATCAAAGTTAAGTCTTCACAACACCAAAATGCGTTATCATTTAACTCTGTTACTGAATCGGGAAGCTCTACGCTTTCCAAACCCCTGCTCCTATAATGTATTTGTGGTGGTTAGATACCTTTCAGCCAGAAAGGACTAACCGTTCCATTGCTAAAGCTGTATAATGGGTAGGCA
>CADCPK010000036.1 GCA_902803215.1 uncultured Lachnospiraceae bacterium | reverse complement strand
TTCTCGGAAAAAAAGTTGCGAATGAGTACATGGGGACGGTTCTCAATAAGAACCGTCCCCATGTACTCAATAAGGATTCACACATTTGTGACGGCTCCCACCACTTAATCCTCCGGATTTGAAGTGGTGGGAGCCGTCACATTCCAGTGTTTCTGACTCTATTCCCAGATTCATCCCGTAAACTCCTTTTGAAATTTATAGGGACATAATTTCAGATTTATAGTGACGTGTCACTATACATTTTCACTGAAAATGTCACTATAATAATATTTAAAAGTAATGTATGAGAGGGGGTGCACTACTCCGTTCCTCGACGAGGCAACGATCTCTATTTGGATATATCCTTTGCCATAAATGCTATCTTGAATCCCACTTGGTACAAGGCATTAATAGAAAACACAGAAAGCTTAGGAAAAGAGTATGACGATTCGAGGCTGCCCGAGAAATAGAGTTCACTGATAAAGGGGATGTATCTGAGCACTTACAATAGGGTGACATTAAAGGCTATGAAAAGGGCACGAAACAACTGGATTTCCACTTACTTCATGCCCTATTTCATTCTGTGAATTTTAACGCGAAGACGCGGGAAGCCCTTATTTTCTGCGAAAAATGACCGATTCCCGCCATTTAGATCCCCTCCTATGTAAAATTTGCGACTGCGCGTGCGAGAGGGGGCGGCGGTCTTTTGGAGCGATTGCTGTAGAGATTTTACTCCGCCCCCAAGGGACTGCTATTGTTCAAGAGTTGAAAACAATCGTTCCAGTCTTTCAGAGATCCTTCTTTGCTCTTCCAAAGGTGGAAGAGGAATGGGAATTATTCTAAGCTGTTTTATTCCTACAGTCCTTTGTGCGGTTCCAATAGCTATATCATCACATTTTTTTTGCACATAACCGCTTTGTAATGCATGATGTAGATAAGCCGTATCTATGAGTGGTTTTAGTAGCGCCATATGACGTTGAAAACAGAACTTCTCCCCAGTATCAACAATTACCGGTATTCCAAAAGAACCAGTGACTGTGAATAAGACGTCTCCCTGCTCTGCCGTACGTTCATAAGATAATGAGTTATAGTAGTCGAAGGGCACATGGCGGACATCAGTTAAATCAATGAATCCTTTTGAAACATTAGATATAACAAGGAACGGTATCCCCTCTTTAACCTGTGGTGGTGCTTGATGATCACCATCTGACACGCTTTTACATAAATCTAAGAGTCTGCACCATTTCCAATTCTCAGGAATCTCGAATGGAATTTCATCCACTGTAATCTCAGGCAGCGGTTTTTCCTTCTTGATCTTACCCGCCTTGATGAGGGCCTGCTTCTCCGCCTGTATCTGCCGATACAGTTCCTCCGCCGTCCCGTCCTCTGGCAGCTGTTCCGTCAGCTTGCCCTGAATGGCCGCATCGATCAGCTTGGCTTTGAGCGCGGTCAGGTTATCGGCATACTGCGTCTGCAGCGAATCAATGGTGTCGAGGATAGAGAATGCCTTTCTGATTTTTTCTACAATTCGATCAGCTTCCTTATATGGTGTAAATGGTACTACCAGAGAATGTACTCTTTTCGATGAGAACCCTTGTAATCCTATTCCAATCCCCTTTATTCTTCCTGTCTGCTTGTAAAACCAAAGAACATAGTAATAGAACTCCGTGCAAATACTGCTGCTATACCTTCTAAGTCTGTGAATGTGGTTTTGTATCCTCATGTCATAATCGAAAGGCCATATGGCGGAGCGACCGATATCGCCACCTTCGCAAACAAGAAGATCCCCTTTCTTCACAGTGCATTTTTCTATTTCAGCTTCTGTAAAAGGCATTTGTTTAAGCTCATCAAGTTCAAAATGATCCCAATAAAGGTTTGATGTGGTGATGTAATCCAGTATTTGCCCCTGCCTGTCTCTGGCATTTAGCGCTTTCCCCGTGTTGTGCTGAAAAAGCTCGCCTAAATACACCCATTTCCAGCTATTCGGAAGCGGAAACGGTACATCCTCCGGCGGGATATCTGACATTGGTTTTTCTTTCTTAATTCTTCCTGCCTTGATTAGCTCCTGCTTCTCCGCCTGTATCTGCTCATACAATTCCTCCGCCGTCCCATCCCCTGGCAGCTGTTCCGTCAATTTCCCCCGCATAGCCAGATCAAGGATCTTATTCCTAATAGCCTGTGTATCTATCAAATCTCAACCCCTCCCAGCAGCTCCTTCAACTGCGTTACCGCAGCGCTGATGCCGTCTGCCTCTTCCTGCATCTCATCGAGGATGTCGGCCACGGAGCGATCGTCCTCTTCCGTGAAATCCAGCCACTTAAAATTCAGGTCCTCGCGGGCTTTGACATCCTCCTCGGAGAACCTGCGCCACCTGCCGTTGGGATTAGTTTCGGCATCATAAGTTTCTTTGCGGTCTTCCTGATGCCCCGAGCAGTAACAATCCACAAATTCCTGCAGATGCTCTCTGGTCATGGGCTTTGTCGCCATCGTGTGCTTGACACCGGTGCGGTAGTCATAAACCCAGATATCTTTTGTCGGCTCGCCCTTGTCAAAGAACAGCACATTCGTCTTCACGCCGTTGGCGTAGAAAATACCGGTGGGAAGGCGCAGTATCGTGTGCAGGTTATAGTCTTTGAGCAGCTTCTCCCGCACCTTGGCTGTAGCATTGCCGTCCGTGAGCACGCTGTCGGGCAGCACTACGCCGACGCGTCCGCCTGTCTTTACGATCGACATGATGTGCTGCAGGAAGTTGACCTGGTTATCCGATGTCTTAATGAACTCGGGACGATTCGCAGATACATCCACACTCCCCTGCGGGCGGGTTCCAAATGGCGGGTTAGTCATGACTACCTGATACAATTTGTCTGATTTATCGATGAGCGAATCCTGATAAATGATCGGGCTTTTGTTCACACCGATATCGTGCAGATACAGGTTCATGGAGGCAAGGGTGACCACAAGATCCGTGTTATCCGCACCAAAGAGAGCATTGTTTTTCAAAAAGCGCTGCTTCTCCACATCACGGCTCTGCGTCCGCATGTGCTCATAGGCGGCGAGGAGGAATCCAGCTGTGCCGCAGCAGGGATCCGCGATTGTTTCCGTGATCTTCGGATCAACTACATCCACGATGGCGGAGATCAGCGCTCTGGGCGTGAAGTACTGGCCTGCCCCGCTCTTCTTGTCCTGTCCGTTTTTCTCCAGACTCTTCTCATAGATCGCGCCTTTGAGGTCGCCTTCCATCATGTACCAGTTGTCCTCGGACACCATGTCGATGACCTTCTTGAGCATAACCGGGCGGTAAATCTTATTGGTGGCCTTGGTGAAGATGGTGCCGATGAGACCATCACTCTCGGAAAGTTCCTTCAGGATTTCCTCGTATTTGTCGACAAGGTCGGTACCGTTAAGCG
>CADCPK010000035.1 GCA_902803215.1 uncultured Lachnospiraceae bacterium | reverse complement strand
GCAAAGACCGTAAAAGGCATGCCCACCGCGATCATCATGAAGACCGTGAAGGGCAAAGGCATTTCGTATATGGAGAACCAGGTCGGCTGGCACGGCAAGGCTCCGAACGATGAGCAGTATGAGCAGGCGATGGCAGAACTGGAAAAGGCAGGTGAAGCATTATGTCAGAAGTAAAGAAAATCGCAACAAGAGCCAGCTATGGCAATGCCCTGGTAGAGCTTGGAAAAAAATATGATAACCTGGTAGTTCTTGACGCTGACCTTGCAGCTGCAACCCAGACCGGAATCTTCAAAAAAGAATTCCCGGAAAGACACATCGACTGCGGTATCGCCGAATGTAACATGGCAGGCGTAGCAGCAGGTATCGCTACAACCGGAAAAGTTCCGTTCTTCAGCACCTTCGCGATGTTTGCTGCCGGCCGTGCATTTGAGCAGGTTCGTAACTCCATCGCTTATCCGCAGCTGAACGTAAAGATCGGTGCGACTCACGGCGGAATCTCCGTAGGTGAGGACGGCGCCAGCCATCAGTGCTGCGAGGACTTTGCACTGATGAGAGTCATCCCCGGAATGGTCGTAGCCAGCCCGGCAGATGACATCGAAGCAAAAGCCATGGTACAGGCAGCTTACGAGCATCAGGGACCGGTCTACATGAGATTCGGCCGTGCTGCTGTTCCGGTAATCAACGACAATCCCGACTACAAGTTCGAGCTTGGCAAAGGCATCGTTCTTCGCGAAGGCAAAGATCTGACCATCATCGCAAACGGACTCTGCGTTTCCGCTTCCCTTGAGGCAGCTGAGAAGCTCGCTGCAGAAGGCATCGATGCAAAGGTCATCAACATGCATACCATCAAACCTCTCGACGAGGAGCTGGTCATCGCATCTGCAAAAGAAACAGGCAAGATCGTGACAGTCGAAGAGCATTCGATCATCGGCGGCCTTGGCGGCGCAGTCTGCGAGTGCTTGTCCGAAAACTGTCCGGTACCGGTCAAACGTATCGGTATCCGCGACGTATTCGGCGAGTCCGGATCGGCCGGCGCTCTGCTCAAGAAGTATAAACTGGATGGAGAAGGAATCTACAGCCAGATCAAAGAATTTCTTGCTTAAAACCACAAACGAAAAAAGGAGGGCTCCTGCGGGGGCTCTCTTTTTTGCTTGATTTTTTGGCTGTCAGGGCTTACACTTTGGTTATTGATAAGAAAGTTATGGAAACCAATGCTGTGTTTGCGGGACGAAAAACCGCAGACAGACATAGACTGTTATAACTGAGGTATGGAATAAAATGGCAAGTACTCGAAAATCAAGACGCAGCAGAAGAAGGAGAATGCGAAGGATCCTCATCGTATTTGCCGGTCTTATTTTGGTTGCGATAGCGGTGATGCTGTTCATGACAAAGCGGACGTATCATAATTACAAAATTATGGCAAGCACCGAGCAGGAAGATACGGTATCGACCAAATATCTGGAACTGGACGGCAAATTCTTAAAATACAGTCCGGACGAAGTGTCGCTGGTGACGAAGGACCTGGAGACTGTCTGGAGCGAGACGCACTCGATGCAGAATCCGGTCGCCGATGTCAACGGGAACCGGGTGGTTATCGCAGACAAGGACGGTACAAGACTGGAAATGTACGACAAGCATGGCCTCACCGGCAGCTGCACCACGTCGTATACGATCGTCAAAGCCCGGGTTTCTTCGGGCGGCCTTGTGGCAGCTATTCTGGACAGCGGCGAAGATACCTGGATCAACTATTACGGGACGGACGGAAGCCTGATCGCCGAGAACCAGACCAAGATCGACGACCCCGGATATCCGATGGACGTAGCGATCTCAAACGATGGCGTCATTATGATGGTGACTTTCCAGTTTGTAAACGGCGGGCAGACCACGAGCTACGTGGCATTCTATAACTTCGGCGACGTGGGGCAGAATGAGGATAACCGAATCGTCAGCGGCTATGAGTATCCCGGGATCGTGGTTCCGCAGATCGAGTATCTGGGAGGCACGAGGAGCGTGGCGTTCAGGGACGACGGCTTTGTCACCTACGAGGGCAAGCAGGTACCGAAGGAATCGGCCACGGTGAGCGTGGACAAAGAGATCGTGTCCACATTCTACGATAACGATAATATCGGCATGGTCTTCCGAAACGAAAACAAGGAAAAACTGTATACCATGGAAGTGTACAGCCCGGGCGGAAGCCTGAAGTTCAGCAGAGACTTCAATATTCCTTACACGGACATCCGCATCTCGGACGGAAGTATCCTGATGTACAACAGCTCGCAGATGTGCGTGATCAGTGACAGCGGGGCCGAAAAATACAGCGGAACCGTGGATGGGAAGATCAACGACTTCTTCAAGATCGGCTGGAACCGGTATCTGCTGGTGCTGGATTCGGGCGTGCAGGTGATCAAGCTGACGTGATGCACGGGTATTTGTGAAGCAATACCATCAGTTTCTGTTCACAGCCGAATCGTGCATTTGCAGCGCGATTACGGTCATATACCTTAAAAACTGCAGGGATTCGTCCCGTCGACGGAGATTGCCCGGAGCTTTTACGATGGAAGGTGGCAATATGAATGGATAAACTGAATATCGTGAACACCAGGCTTGAGGAAGTGGGGCTTACGTGGTTGGGAGCAGTATGCATGGCCCTCATCCTGATCGGGATCATCATAGGGCTTGTTCGGGGCCTGGTGAAAGAAGTGGTCTCGATCGCGATCGTCTTTGTGTCGATCGCACTGGTCTGGTTTCTGAATCCGTATGTCAATCATTTTCTCCGCGAAATGACGCCCATAGAGTCGAAGATCGAGGATCAGACGCGAAAACTGCTGGGCGATCAGCTCGATTCCGGGAAGGTCATACCGGCGGATAAGCAGCAGGAGATCATCGAGAATCTTGACCTGCCGGAGAATATAATCAATACACTGCTGAAGAACAATAACGCGGAAGAGTACAAGGAGCTGAATGTCAATTCGTTCATCGATTATATCATCGAGTATCCGGTGAACATTGTGATGAACGGGATCTCCTTCCTTATTACTTACGCGCTCGTCACGATCCTGCTTCGCGTGCTGGTGTTCGTGCTGGACATCTTCACGCGTCTTCCGGTGGTATCCGGCCTCAACAAGCTGGGCGGGGCGCTGATCGGCGGCGCGAAGTATGTGATCTTCATCTGGATCGGCATGCTGGTCGTCACGATGCTGTGCAACACCGAGGTGGGGCGGACGGCCATGGAGATGATAGAGAGGGACAGGTTTCTGACGTTTGTGTATGGTTGGAATCTGATCCTGAAATTTTTTGTGTTTTAACCAATACAAGGAAGTCCCCTCCTTCAAAAAGCGCAAAGCTTTTAAGGAGGGGTTAGGGGACTTGCTTGTGTCAGGTGTGGTTTAAGCCACACCTGACAGCCCACGGAGTGGGCTATTGGTTACCGGCAAGTAGCGAAGCGGATTGCCGGTTACCTTTGACTGAGTAGATGGGGACGTTTCTTTTTGACTCATTTTTGCTCGCAAAAATGAGTCAAAAAGAAACGTCCCCATTTACTCATTGCCAATTTCGGTAATT
Organism: uncultured Lachnospiraceae bacterium; assembly: GCA_902803215.1. GTDB lineage: Bacteria > Bacillota > Clostridia > Lachnospirales > Lachnospiraceae > Blautia_A. Next base: position 6,199 of record CADCPK010000035.1, on the reverse strand, counting down.
TGCAAAATGTAACAAAAAAGAGGTCTACAGGCCTCTTTTTTGTGGTACAATCAAACAAATATGCAACGTTAACAACGAAATGCAGTGAGCACCCATTTTCAACAACGCTTACCCAAAGAGAGGGGGAGGACCATGAAAAAGAGATTCCTGGCCGGCATCCTTTCCGGCATTATGATCCTGTCACAGACTGCGCCGATGTATGCGCAGGACCTGGATATCCCTGAAATTGCAGCAAGCGCGGAAGAAGCGCAGGATGTTATTGACGAAGAATTTCCTGAAGAGGCCCCCGTCATGTTGGCGGAAGAAGCCCTGCAGGAGGGGCCTGCGGAAGAATATGCGGGAGAGACTTCTGCCGAAGCCGGTGAAATTATGGCAGAAGACCCGGACGGAGCCTTACCCGCCGAAGAAATGATCGAGGAACCCGAAGAAGCGGCGGAGCTTCTGCCTGAGGAAGTCCCGGCGGAGGAGATTCCGGCAGCTTCGGACTCGCTTCCTTCAGACGCAGAAGAGGCGGCAGCGCTTCCCGAGGAGAACGGGGCATCTGAGGAGATCACCGAAGAGCTTCTTCCCGAGGAGGAGGCAGATCTCGCAGCAGTCGGCGAAGATGAAGGATGGATCGATCGTCAGTTTGGGTTTGGCGACAGAAGTATGCTGAGAGGCTGGTGGGATCATATTGACCGTCAGTACAACTGTTATGTCGAAAATGCACAGTATCCGGACGGCATCGACCTTCCTCTCGAGATCACAGCGGTGGCTGTGGAGGATGAAGAGGGCAGCGATGTCTGCTTTATCGAGCATGAGGACGAATACGGCTGGCAGATTACGGCCCGCAACCATGGCGTTGCAAAGGTGACCGTAACGTTCACCGACTGGGATGGAACCGAGGGCTGTACCCAGGAATATCATCTTTATATAAGCAATGATGTATATGAGCTGTGGATGGATTCCGAGGGCGGAACATACAATATTCTTCCGGGCAGATCGCTGAATCTTTTTGCAGGTATAACTCACCAGATCGAGGATCCCGAAACAGGGGAGCAGAGGTATTGCTCCGAGGAAGAGATGGCAGGGATCACATACACCTGGGAGATACCGGATGATTTTGTCAATCCTGAATGGAAGGATCTGATCACCGTCACAGGAGATGGGCTCTCAGCTGTGCTCACCGTGCAGAATCCGCCGGAAGGCTGGGATCCTTACGATGACCGGGGAGTGGGCGTGGTTCTCCACGCATATGAGAATGACGAGGAAGTCGCCTCTACATTTCTTTTTATCACTGTTTCCCAGCACTATGCCGAGATTTGGCCTCAGCAGCTGAACTTTGACTTTAAACCCGGAACCACAAGGGATATTACTCCGGAAGTACGTTTCTATGATTTTGAGAACAGCGAGAATTATTCGCTTGGAGAAATTGAACACTATCGCTGGTATTACGATGATAACTGCATAGAGATCCTGGACGAGGATGGAAATGTGGTGGGAAATAATGACGACAATGGTGAGTACAAGGATTCCGACGCCTCCTGGGGAGACCGCCGAACCTTTACCATCCGCCGCCTAGGCGGCTGGAACACCAATATACGACTGGATGTTGACGGTGACGGGTACGTATTCGGCGTGAATTATTGGCTCCCGAGTCAAGATACCTGGTTTGACTTTGATCTTTGGAACGGAGATCAGGTATACAGCAACGGCCGGAGAGACTTCTATATTAATCTTGACAACTATCAGGATATGGATTATAAGCTGATCGCTGAGGCGGGCATCTGGGAGGATGACGATTTCGTACAGACGTTCCGGGAGGGCGATGGCTGGAGCCTGGATCGTCAAAACGGCATTCTTACCCTTTTCGGAGGAATGCTTTATAACGAGATGGGAGTAGACAGGATCGAAGTTCGTCTTAGGACTATGGTCGGAGATGTGCAGCTTTTTGAGACGCAGCATGGCTTCCCGGTTTGCGAGGCACACTACAACTTTGACGAGGCGAACGAGAATCTGTTCCCGGGAGATGAGAGAAATATCTCCCGAGAGTTCGATATGTGGGTGGAAGACAACCTGTTCCCTGGCAGGTGGGTACATGCCGAGATTAAGAGCCTTACCTGTACTTCTGACGATGACCCGTACGACGACAGGGATGTAGTGACTGTGGAGGAGAATGAAGACGGCTGGCACTTTACCGCGGTGAGGTACGGCGAGGCCCGGATCACGGCGCAGGTCGAACTCTATGACGATCAGGGACAGGGCGAGGTGAGAGAACTGCAATGCCGGTATTGGGTAGGCGACTACCGGGCTTATATCGACATCCGCAGTGAATCGGGCTCCTTCAATGTAAAAAGAGGAAATGGCATAAATCTCCTTGCATCTGTCGATGCCGAGAGGCAGGAGCCGAACGGAGACCGCCATCCGGTGGATACCTCCTCGTACCGTCTGGAATATAATGCCGGGGTTGACTGGGTCGATGACAATTGGTGGAGAGACCACGATGAAGACTGGGAGACGACCACCGAGAAAGGCCGCTACTGGGACTACGAAGTGCTTGACAACAATCGGGTTCGTATCATTGCAAAGCCGGACGGACCTGATATGGATATCCGTGTCTCTGTAAGAGCCTTTGACCATGATGAAGACGGACATGAATGGGAAGTCAGATGTGAAGAGAGGACCGTATTCATCAACAATGCTTTATGTCAGATAGAGCTGCAGGATGAGTGGGATGAAGATATGCCGAGAGGCGGAGTACAGAGTCTGAATCCGGTTCTTATGGTATATGACGACGATCATCCTGACGGTGTACCTTATGACAATGCTGAGGTAATGTGGAGATTCGAATGGTACGATGGCGATGGAGATCCTCACGGCGACGATATCCCGCACGTGGTGATCACGGATGCGGACGGAAAGGTCCTGACCCGGAAGGGGGATGGCGGCGATTACGGAAAGGCACCCTTCGAGATACAGAGGATCTGCGACTGGAACACCAATCCCACTATAATTGCCATGGTGGATGAGGGCGACGGTGAGTTTGAAATTGCCCGGAAGGATCTGCGTCTTAACACTATGGACAATGATATTTCCTTCATCGTACCGAACGACAGAGGAGGAGATTGGGAAACCTGGTTCTATCCGACAGAGTTAGTTAGTGTTGCGCCTGACAGAGCTGTTCTGGATGAATATATCGCAGAGGGATACCCTGTAGAGATCACCTTGGAATATGGGAGCGGTTATGATGACGAGGATAATCTCGAGCCGATCCTTATTTACGAGCCCGATGAGGACGGTTACCGTGGAGATCCGTTGGGAGAGTTCAGGTTCAATGCATCTGAGTTCTCTGAAACGACCGGTCTTACGATCAATTCCGAGGAGCGTTTCCGCGAGATTCAGGAGCTTCTTCGCTATCAGCATCATGATTATGGACACAGTGGTGCAGATATGGTGATCGTCTTTAAAGCTTCGATCAATGGATTTAATCTGGTAGAAAGGGATATCTGGGTCAGATTCTGGGATGAATACCGCCGTATGGAGGATGACGAAGGGACTACTATCCCCGGAAGATCCTTCTACTATAGAGACGGGCATGCTTCCTTGTATGTGGAGGATCCGGAGCATTCCGGCGGAAATGATCAGGATGACAGTCCCGGACAGTACTATGATGTTACTATTACCAATATCCATTCCTCGGATACCAAGGTTTTGAAACCGAGGCAGGAGAATGGCACCTGGTATATTGATGGTATCAGACCGGGTGAAGCAGAGATCACCTATACCTTCACAGGCGGACCTCTGGGTGACGAATTGGATGAACATACCACAACGCTCTATTGTAATGATGTAGTATACTGGTATGAAAACCGGGATAAAAACGACGAGCAGAACGACTATTATAATGTTTTGCTCAATGAGGAAGTGCAGTTCCGCCCGATAATATTCCGACAGGAATACATAGGCCAGGATGAGGAGCCTGAACTGTATACTCTGGATCCGGACAAATGCCCGATAGAATACAATGAGTGGGATGAGAGGATCGCCAAGGATGAAGTCAATCCGTACTTTGTCGAGATAAGGTATGAATATGACGATCATATACTGGAGTACGACAGAGAGAAAGATAAGTTCATTGGCATCCATACCGGCGAAACCTCTATAAGGACAGAGGTATGGGTATATCAATATCCCGAAAGAGAAGGTGAAGATCCCGAAGAGGTATGGTACTTCGACAGGCAAGTGCACGTGAACGTGACTACGGCACGTGCCGAGCTGGTGATCCCTGAAGGAGCCGAGCTGGAGGTTCGTACAGGACAGGCATACACGGCCATGACGATCGTCAGGAGTCTTGGCGGGGAGCTTGTGGTTTACTCTCTTAAGCATCCTGAAGGAGAGTCTGTAGAGATATCGGATGCCTGGCTGGGATATGTGAATGAGCCTCTTAAAATCGTCGAGGATCAGAGGGTGCTGCTGATACCTTTAGACACTCTGGACGATGAAGACGAGCTTGAGGAGGACGGAAGCCGCAGATTCCACCTCTGGTTTACTGCCTGCACAAATGGCGGACGATTCGCAAGCGGTGCTGACGCGGATGTGGTGGTAAGAGAAAGGAAACTGTTTGACGATGTGACCGATCCGACAGCCCAATACTTTGAGCCGATCTATTGGGCGGCAGAAAACGGAATCACGACCGGTTACCCTGATAACACCTTCCGTCCCATGAACGAAGTCCACAGGGCTGCTGTTGTGACCTTCCTGTGGCGAATTGCAGGAAAGCCGGAACCGACAAAGATGGCGACATTCAAGGATCTGACCAAGAATCCTGAGTTTGACAAGGCTATTTCCTGGGCGGCCGAGCAAGGCATAACGACAGGCTGGGCTGACAACACCTTTAGGCCGTATCAGTCCTGCAACCGCGCGGCTATCGTTACCTTCCTCTGGAGATATGCGGGTAAACCAAGCGCAACGAAGATGGCAACCTTCAAGGATATGACAAATAATTCCGATTTTGACAAGGCCATTTCATGGGCAGCTGAGAATAATATAACAAAAGGCTGGGCTGATAATACGTTCAGACCTTATGATACCTGCAAGAGGCACGCAGTGATGACGTTCCTGTTCAGGTTTGTTAATCTGTGAGAAAATGAGTAAAGAAACACAGGGGGCCGCCCCCTGTGTTTCTTTACGTGCGTGAAAAAATTTTTTTTTCTCCCGACCCCACTTTTTTTATTGTTCCCTGCGAATTATATAGTGTCAGAGAAAAGAACTGACAATCCTGCAGGACGAAAATAGAATATGGTACAAAAAAGACAGAGCCCCCGAGAAAACGCAGGTTGCGGATGAGATTTAGGGGATCAGGTATAAAGAATATAAATATAGAAGTTCACGAAAAAAAGTGGATCGAGAGGAGACATCATGAGAAAAAATAAATTATTTACAGCAATCACTGTAGCAGCAGCAATCACTTCTATGACAGCAATGACAGCTGTGAACTATTCCGCAGAGGAAAGAATATTGGTTAAAGCGGAGAGAGCTGCTAAGGACGAGAGCACCGAGACAACCACCGAGACGGCTGAGGCAGGCACGCAGACAACAGAAGGAAGTGCAGCATCAGGAAACACCTCTGCACCGGGAAGCGCCAATGCGCAGAACATTCCCGAGCGTCCCGAGCAGGATATGGACATGAGCGGTCTGACACTGCCCGAAGGATTCAAACCTTTCGATGAAGAGCACAAACCCGATGGTACGATGGCACCTGCTAACGGCGAGATCAAGCCGATCGAGTTTGACGCAGATGGAAACATGACTTACGGACAGCCGCCGCAGATGGGCGAGAACGGCCAGGCACCTTCTTTTAACGGCCAGCAGCCGCCGCAGATGCCCGGAAATGGTCAGGCTCCTTCATTCAACGGTCAGCAGCCGCCGCAGATGGACGGAAATAACGGTTCCTCTCTTGACAGTGGAGCCGAAAGCCAGCAGAATAGTAATGACATCGATGCATAATTGTTGTCGCTAACAGCCGAATCGCGCACCTGATGCGCGGTTCGGGCAGCAGCCGGGCCATATACAATGCCGGGTGCTGAACAGCAGTTTTGGAGGAACATGTGTTTATTCTGAATTTTAAATCCGAAAGTGACGTAATGCGCGCACAGACGGATGAACAATATCTGAACAGATTCATAGAAAAAAATAAGAAGTTTATTCTTTCCTGCGCCTC
>CADCPK010000034.1 GCA_902803215.1 uncultured Lachnospiraceae bacterium | reverse complement strand
CACTACCTGATCTTTGTAGTCGCCTGTCTTCTGGCGGCAATCCTGGGAACGGAGTACTCCAACTCCCTTCATCTTTTTCGGCTGCAGCGAAGCGCCAGGGAACAGCAGACCGACACCTCCTCTCTTGCACTCGGCGTAAGTGCCGGGGGAGAATTCAGCGTCTTTAACGACATCGTAAACGGTGACCTGGACAGTGCCATCCAATCTGTAAAACACAGAATGGACGTGTATACAGGCGAAGACACTTACATCGGAGATATCGAGCTCGGCCATTCCCGCGGTGTACTGTCCTCCGTCGTGAATACGATCGCTTCAGGCGCACTGCTGCTGCATCTGCTGACGCTCATCGATACCATCCTCGGGTCGCAGGGACTGTCGGTCATTCTGTTGTCCGTACTTGGCTTCGCCCTGATGGTCCTCTTCTGGCTGTTCATCGGCAATGTGTATCGTGTCGGCTACAGCCGCGTTTTTCTGGAAGGGCGCCTCTATAAAAAAGTTCCGGTTTCGCGCTTTGTTTTCTTATATAGAATAAAGAAGCATTTCAAAGCTTCCCGCACCATGGCACTTTACTCGATACTCACCTACCTGTGGCTTTTCACCATCGTGATGTTCCCCGTCATGCGGTACGCCTATCTTCTTGTGCCCTACCTGGTTGCCGAGAATCCGGATATTCCCGCCATGGAAGCCATCCGCCTTTCCAAACGCATGATGAAAGGCCATAAGTGGGAGGCATTTCGACTTGAGCTCTCGCTCCTGCCCTGGCAGCTCCTCTCGTTCGCGACCGGCGGTCTGGCAGGCATGCTGTTCGCTAACCCTTATAAAGAAGCAACCTTCGCGGAGTACTATGCATGTATAAGGAAGCTGTCCATCGCAAACAAGGTGGAAGGCACAGCGCAGCTCAATGACCGCTTCCTGTTTGTGGCGCCGAAGAAGCATGAGCTTGCCCCGGTTTACGCGGATATCACAAAGCTTCAGCGGATACCGCAGCCACAGACCCGAAAAGGATTTTGGGGGTTCCTGGAAAAATACTTCGGAATCGTGCTTTCCTATGACAAATCCGAAAAAGAATACCGCGAGTGGGCAAAAGCCCAACAGATCGTGGACTCTTACACCGACACGCTGAATGGCCGAACCTATCCGACAAGGCTGTTCCCGATCCCGGAAGTACGCAAGAGAAAGAAGTGGGAAGACGGAGGATTTCTTCGTCACTATGCCGTAACTTCGCTCATCCTGCTGTTCTTCAGCGGATGCATATTCGGCTGGGCCTGGGAAGTGGTGCTCCATCTTCTCCAGACCGGCGAATTTGCCAACAGAGGCGTCCTCCACGGTCCGTGGCTTCCCATCTACGGCGGCGGAATGCTCCTCATCCTGGTCGTCCTTTACCGCTTCCGCAGCAACGCGCTTACCCAGTTCTGGCTGATCGTGGTGCTCTGCGGCATTGTAGAATACATGACTTCGTGGATCCTGGAACTCCTCCACGACGGGCAAAGGTGGTGGGATTACACCGGCTACTACCTTAATCTGAACGGACGCATCTGCGCCGAAGGCCTTCTGGTGTTCGGTATTGGCGGCATGGTCGTCGTCTACGCGGTCGCACCTTTGATCGACGATATCCTGGAACAGATAAAACAACGAATTCTCTGGCCGATATGCATCGCTCTCTTAGCGCTGTTCGCCGCGGATGTGGTATACTCCGCCTTTGTCCCCAACGCCGGAAAAGGAGTGACGGAGGCTGAAATGAAACAGGGGGACGGTTCCTCGTTCCACCTTGGATGAAACAGGGGAATGAGTACTCATCCCCCTGTTTTATTTGAAATATCCTCTCAATACCTTACATTTTTCATTTTTCCATAGGTTTTTGTAAATTATACTTGACATTCTTCCATCTCTGTTGTATTATGATCTCAGATCAGAAAACTAAATCAATTGCTTTTTACCCCCGGGAATACGATCGGTCTCCGGAATTAAAGCCTCGAAACAGCAGCCTGATCCACTTCGCAAAATACAACAATAATATAAATGCCGGAGCAACGGCCCCGGCAAACAGTTTACTAAAAGGAGGAAGTCATGAATATTTTTAAATCTGCAGGCGTAGCTGTCGGTCTTCTTGTAGGGCTCGTCATCGCCGTAATTATCTTCAAAGTCGCAAACACCAACCACAAAGCACAAACCGAATACGACGAGCGCCAGAAAGAAATCCGGGGCCGTGCGTACATGTACGCGTTCTACACAACAGTCGCATGCGAATGTGTAATGATGATCATCGAAATAGGCGGGGTGAACAATCTGTTCGAAAACTATCTGCTCCACTTTGCAAGCATACTTGCCGGCTGCATCGTTCTCTGCTGCTACAGCATCTGGCACGATGTATACTGGGGCCTCAACAATGATCCCCGCAGATACTCCATTATTTTCATCATCGTCACAGCTCTGAATATTATTCCGATCATAGGCGCGGTAAAGAGCGGAACACTGATGGAAAACGGAAAGTTTGGATTGCCCTTCATGAATATTCTGGTGATGATCATGCTGGCGAGCATCGGACTCATTTTCCTTATCAAGCACATCGCAGACGGACGCAGGGAGGAGGAATAATATATGAAGAATCTTAGGCTCAAATCCGCCCGGGCCGCAAAGGACCTTTCGCAGGACGACCTTGCCAAAATCTGCGGCGTCTCCCGCCAGACCATCAGCGCGATCGAAAAAGGCGACTACAACCCCACCATCCGCCTGTGCATCGCAATATGCAAGGCCCTGGATAAAACACTCGACGAGCTGTTCTGGGAAAGCTGAAAAAGTCGTGGAACACGGGGACGGTTCCATTTCCGGGTGGAACGAGGAACCGTCCCCGTGTTCCACGACTGTATGTTCACTCAGCCACGAAAAACAGCCATGTACCCGGATTTATAGATGTATATTCCCAACAGTACAGCATGCATCACGAGCATCATCCTGATTCCCACTGTAAATATTTTCTTTTTTGTCTTATGCCGCACCAGAGACATTGCCAGCAATGCTCCCAACGAGCCTCCCATAAAAGACAATGTCAATAATGTAAACTCGCTGATTCTATATTTATGTTTTACTGCTCTTTCTTTGTCGATAACAAAAAGAATAAAAGTGAGCAGATTTATTACAATAATCCAGATTAATACTCTCATTTCTATTTTTTCATCACCCCTCTGTGTTTCCCCGGTACATTCACAATTCTCTCACCCAATCTCTCCCGTCACCACACGCCGATTGACGCTCTCCACAAACGCCGCTACCGCCTCCATATCCGGAGAATCCGGGAGAATACTACGCTCCTCTGCCTCGTGAAAACGTCGTTCATAATCCGCCACGATATCAAAAAACTCAGGCATCAGGGTATTATCCTTCATATAATCCCCGTTGCGAACGCTCCGAAGGAGACGCAGATCCTCCTCCGACCTGTGCGTACGAATCTCGCCCTTTTCCAGGATATCGATCCCCATCATAAAAAGCCGCACCAGATGCATGGCATGCTTGTTCAGATGATTATCATCCTTCTTATGGTTTCGCTTTCCGATTTTGTCATAATCCCGAACGACCGAGTGGAGCGTATTCATCAGGTCATTATATCGCCTGAGCGGATAATGCCGTAACGTTGCGTCAAGGAAGATCTCGGTCTCAAGGCCCTCGGTCACTGCTTTGTCGATGTAGAGCGTAGCATCTGTCGCAAACTCCTCCGGCTGCCTTCGGTTGAAATCCTCCAAAGCATGATTCACAGAGTTTCGTATGTGCTCCTCACGGGAAGTCTGCGGCAAAGTATCCCTCGCGATCGCGTTCTGCAGCCTTCTGAGCTGTGCCTCGGCGAAATGACCAAAGGACGTTGCCGCCCGTTTTGATAAAAATAAGCCTTTCCTGTCAAGCAGTTCCTTTCCGACGGGAGACTGTATGACATATTGGTCATCATCAAGCCCCAGAATTTCGATGGTGTTGGGGTTGCATTCGAGAATAAGCTTGATAAACTTATTAAAAGAATAGACGACCGTGTCCGTCTTTCTATCCTCGTACTGTTCAAAAGACGTCATCCCGATCAGGTCCGAGGGGAAATTCAAAGTAACACCGCGAAAATCGATGTCACTCCCCTCTCTGTTCGTCCCATATCCATGACTCCCGCTCACCCCCAGCAGCATGATGCGCGAACCCAGCCGCGGGGACATGCGAAGGAAATCGTATTCCGGTGTGTCAAGTAATTTCTTGAAATCCATAATCCTTCCGGAACGAGGGACGGTTCCTCGTTCCACTCCTCTCTCAATATTCCGGTCTGAATCCTTCCATATAATGCTCCTGCCGGCTAAGATAATCCCGCAGCACCATCAACCCCTCCGTCGGAACGCAGAACCGCTCCCTCGTGGACTGTATTTCCCGGTACACTTCTTCCACATCAAACCACCTGACCTCATCCACTTCGCTCGTCTGCAAAGAAAGATTTTCAATCTCTACCGGCTTGTGATATACATAGACGCTTGTCACCTCATTATCTCTGAATGGTTTTCCATGAAACTCCTCTTCATACTGAATTCGAAACATACCGGCAAAAACCAGATCTTCCGGCTCTGCCGCAATTCCCAGCTCCTCCTCCAGCTCTCTGAGCGCCGACGGCACCGGTTCTTCCCCCGCCGGTATGTGTCCCGCCGACGAAGTGTCATAGAGCCCCGGGAAAGATTCCTTATCCATACTCCTTTTCTGAAGCAGAACATCATATCCCGCAGCCGTCCTTTTTACTACCCATACATGCGCCGTCCGGTGCAAAATACCATCCCTGTGCGCAATATCCCTATCGACGATTTCGCCCGTCGGAAGTCCCTTCTCATCACAAATGTCCAATATTTCCATTTCAACTCACCTTTCCGGAACGAGGGACGGTTCCTCGTTCCATACATAATATTTTACAACAAAACCCGGACTTTTCGAAGTCCGGGTTTTTATCTTTTGATTCTTTTTATATATAAAAAAGATGTTTGTTAGTGCAGCGACCCTATGTTCCACTTCTCACTGATCAGCCCTGAATATAAATATCTCGCTCCGGAACGCCTTCTCCGCCGAATCATAGTAGCGCTTCCCGTAGCACACGACCCAGATGACTTCGCCATCCTTCCTCACGATCTTATGTTTAAGATAAGCAATATTCCCGCGGTTAAAGGAATTATTGACCTGCATAATATAATAAGCCCTGTCCTCATCGGGAATGAGGTCGTACTGTGACATTTCGTTGACGACTTCATGGCTGCTGTAGCCTGTAATCTCTTCAAACTGTTCGTCCACTTCCACGATTATATCGTCCAGGTCGAGCATATAGCGGCTGTAGTGAATATTCTGCGTCTCTCCGCTCACGTCATCTGTATTCACTACTCCCTGAATAAAGACACGAACCTCTTCGCCGCCTGTCTTTTCACCCACAGCGATCTCCGGATTCTCCTCCAGCATTTTCAGAAACTCTTCGGCGAGGAAAGGATCAAACTGCGTGCCGGCACATCGACGGATCTCGGCCTGGGCCGCCTCCGGGGACCTGCCTTTCCGGTAAACTCGAGTATTCACCATGGCATCATAACTATCCACGATGCTGATGATACGGCTCAGAATAGGAATGCTCTCCCCGCCCAGCCTTTCCGGATAGCCCTTTCCATCCCACTGCTCATGATGATAAAGGATCAGCGGTGCGATTTCTTTCAGTTCCTCAGAGCTCAGCGCGATCTGATAGCCCTTCACGGCATGCGTCCTGAGAACCGCCCACTCCTGATCGGTCAGTCGGCCGGGCTTATTCAAAATCTCCAGCGGAATTCCGATCTTGCCTATATCGTGCAGCAGGCACAGCAGACGAAGCTCGGCCAGCTGCTTGTCAGAAAGACCGATCCGCTTTCCGAGAGCCTCGCCCATCTTCTGCGTCCGCACCACATGCGCCTCGGTGTCAGAATCGGATTCTCTGAGGGCACGTACCAGCGATGTGAGCGTTTGCGAGTGGTAAGACTTGGGACTCAGCAGCTTTTTGATCTGCAGCGATGATGCAGCGATGCCAATTGCATCTATGACATTCCTGATCTCGGCAAAATCATCCGAAGTTTCGCTGAGGCCGTAAAAAACGCTCCCGCCTGCTGCCTCAACAACCTCCTGCACATTTTTGATAATGTCCTTCTCGTGATAGTGGGGGCAGATTGCAATCAGATGTGCCTCATGCTCGCGCACATAGTAGGTCTCCTTCGGCATATGTTTGCGGATGATCTTAGACAGTACGCGAATCCGCTGATCTCCGATCTCACGGCCGAAAGAGCGGTTGATCTCGCCCAGGCCGACAATATCGAACATGGCAACAGCGGTAGGATGATCAAAAGCAAAGGGATTCTCAGCCAAAAATCTTTTGAAGGTGTCCCACAGCTGATAACCCGTCATGATGTCTGTCTTGTCAGTCGCATCGGTAAACACAAAAAGGTTCCCGGTGATTCCGCCCCGCTCATCCCTGAGTCTGGAAAAGTCACAGCGCAGCGGCTGCCCATGACTCCCATGTTGCTCGCACTGGACACTGTAATGCTCTTCCTCGGCATCTTCGGGCTCAAGTCCATAAGTCTCAATAAAGGAAAGCCTTGTCTGATGTTCCTTAAAGTGGATATCCGGCAAAAGTTCGGCTGCCCGCCGGTTGTACATGATCAGCTCGTCCATATAATCGAACAGGACAATTCCCTGATCGATATTCTGAAAGATGGTCATAGCCAGCGATTTCAGCATATCATTCTCACGATAGTTAAAAGTCGCCCAGAACATGATATACAGACCGACGCTATAGCCAAAGATCGACCAGTCGAGGAAAGACAAAGGAGAATCACTATCGATAAAAAGGAAAACCGCATTGGTCAGGACGACAACGACGATAGCGAGTACGATCAGCAGATATTGGTTACAGTACTGTCTGGGCGTATGTATTATTTTATAGATCAGAATGATCAGGATAATAACCGTCAGAATATACGTGTAAACCAGATGGATGTAATAAAGGGGCTTCATCTGATAGGAATATATCGAAAGAAATCCCTCAGAGGTTTTTTTATACTCAATAGCTATTCCATTAAAAATATTGATCAGGAAAATAAGACTTTCGACCAGAGCATAGCCACAGATCACATTTTTGACAGTATTGGTATTTCTTTCCAACTTCGTGCGGGTAATCCTGTAGGTAAAACGAAGAAGGCACACCAACATAAAATCGATTCCAACAAAATAGATGCTGGAGCAGACAGACATGACTACCGAAGTGCGAGCCAACAGACTAAGCAAATAAGAAGCTGTAGTCACACCGGCAAAAAGAGCCGACAGTCCCAAATAACGGACCAGATCACCTCCGGGCATTTTGTAGGCTTTCCAGCAATAGTTAAAATCAACAATTGCCAGGAGAATAGCCAAAATGGT
>CADCPK010000033.1 GCA_902803215.1 uncultured Lachnospiraceae bacterium | reverse complement strand
GGTGGGTGTTTTGCGCCTTCATGAGATGAGCCAAAAAATATGCGATTTTTTACTCATCCAGGGCTTGACATATCACCGCTGGACTTTCCCGACAACTCCTTAAGTATTATATTTACCGGTAATATTCATGTGACAAGCCGGATCTAATCCGTATCTACCACGAAATTCCCTGAAGATTGTTTTTTCGGTTCCTACAGGCTCTTTCGCTCTCTGGTTCATGACTGAAAGTTCAAGATAAAGCCGTAATTATGAGAATGACCGGAACAATCCATCAATCAAGCTTCTTCAAAAAATGCATCTCTCCCGCATCCCCATCCGTAACCATAACATGAAAATCCTCGATCAGCTCCGCGACAGAGTCCGATGCCTGATAGATCTGGCTGTCCGTGCACCACACATTATCCTCTTTAAACGCCTTAAAATCTGCAAACAGAGGGCTTTTCTGCAGCAGCTCTTCCTTGCTTCCGAGCGGCGTGTCGATAGTCCCGTTGTATACCAGATAATCGGCGTCAAGTGCAGCCGCATAAAAATCTTCCATCGTGATCGGTTCGGTGGACCTGCGCGTGTCGCCGAAATCGAATTCTCCGAGGGCATAGCGTCCTCCCGCAAGCTCGATCATCTGCGGAACATAATCATTCAATGTTCTTACCACGACAGCCCCTTGACTGTCCACAAAGAAGAAAGCTACGGTCTTCTCTGTATTCGGAAAATCCGCAAGCTTTTCCACCGCTTCAGCCTGTTTGGCAAAGAAGGCTTCGGCCTGCTCCTCATGCCCGGTCAGGGCTCCGTACAGCTTTACCCACTCAGCGCGGCCGAGCGGATGTGTCTCATATCCGGATCGGTCGATAAAAACCGGGATTCCCAGATTCTCGATCATCTCCTGCACCTTTGGCGTATGCAGGATCATTGTCGATTCGATCGCCGCGCGGCATCCTTCACCGATCAGCAGTTCATAATCCGGCTCGCTGTATTTTCCGGCGAAAAGAATGTCACCGCTCTCCATGGCTTTTGAAGCCTCTTCCACATACCAGCTGTCCGCATTTAATGCAGAAAGCCGTATCGTATCCATTGCATCGATGGCCCGGAAAAGTGCCATGACCGAAGAAGCTCCCATGTAAAGCCGCTCCATCGGTCCTCTCAAAATGACAGCATCACTGTCCTGCATGTCGGGAACTTCTTTTCCTTCCGGCACCAGAAGATAATCGCGGCTCTCGTATACTCGAAAATACTTGTAACCGCCCTCATAGCAGTAAATATCAAACCCTTCCGCATACCGAAGCGGAACCTGACTTTCAAAAACAAGGCTGTCGATCAGGGGATGGTCAGCGGAATCCGCATAAATAAAAGAAGGCACTGCCATAAAAAGCCCCAGTGCCACAAAAAACGCCATAAAACGTCTCATACTATTTTCTCTCAGTCAATCTTCCGGCAGGAGGCTGGGCCCTTAACAGCATCATACCGCCCTGCCGTAAAATGTAAAGCGGACATTTGCAATCCGCTTTGCACCTTGCTCATGATCCCCGACCATATTCGATGGCCGAGGATCATGGTATCAGTTATTATTCGTCCCAGTTATGCCACACATCCGTAACATCATCGTCATCATCCAGCAGATCGAGCGTCTTCTGCAGATCCTTGATCGCTTTCTCGTCGGTGAGCTCCACATAAGTCTGCGGGATCATCGCCACCTGTGCCTCGAGAAGCGGAACGCCCGCTGCCTCCAGAGCCTCGCGAACTGCGCTGAAATCGTCCGGATCGGTGAGAACCTCGTAGCTGTCCTCTTCCTCGCTGAAGTCTTCGGCTCCGGCATCAAGAGCAAGCATCATCAGATCGTCGGCTTCCATCTCGCACTCTTCCTTGTCGATGATAATCTGGCCTTTCTGATCGAACATGTAGGACACGCAGCCCTGGGTTCCGATGCTGCCGTTACCCTTGGTAAATGCGCTTCTTACATTACCTGCGGTACGGTTCTTGTTGTCGGTAAGAGTCTCTACGATAATAGCGACACCGTTCGGGCCGTAGCCTTCATAAGTAGCGCGCTCGTAGCTGTCGGCATTGTCCGCACCTGCAGCTTTTTTGATGCCGCGCTCGATGGTATCGTTGGGCATGTTGTTGGCTTTTGCTTTGGCAATGACATCACGCAATTTGCTGTTATTGTTGGGGTCAGCGCCGCCTGCTTTGACCGCCATGACGATCTCACGGCCGATAACGGTAAAGATCTTACCTTTTTTGGCGTCGTTCTTCTCCTTCTTATGTTTAATGTTGGCAAATTTTGAATGTCCTGACATAGTTCCACTCCTTTTGAATCTTTATATAAATTTATTTTGTAACGAAATTAAAGGTAACCGGTAATTCTTTCCACCGGCCGACATACTGCACCTCACGGCCTTTCGGGTCAGCGATAACCGGTACCGTAAACTGTGGGCACTCAGATCTTCTGCGCCCTCACTTTCCCCACCGTCTTGCTCCCCAGCGAGACAATGCGGAAACGATAGCCGTCCAGCTCAAACTCCCGGTCCAGATCCTTCGCTGTCGGAATATGCCCGAGCATCGAAGTAAGCACACCGTTGAGGGTCTCAAAATCGGTCTCGCCAAAGCTTATGCCCAGCTCGTCCTCAACCTCATCAAGCGGCGTGAGCCCGTCGATCAACACCGAATTGTCCTTCTGCGTACGGAACCGGGCTTCTTCCTCGTCATACTCATCGAGGATCTCACCGACGATCTCCTCCAGAATATCCTCGAGTGTCACAATACCTGAGGTCTGCCCGTACTCATCGACAACGACCGCCATGTGCACCTTCTGTGCCTGCATCAGCCTGAACAGATCGCCGACGCCCCTTGTCTCGGGAATGAAAGTCGCATTGCGGATCAGCCCCGGGATCTCCTTCAGCGGCTTAAATTTGGCCCAGGAATTCTGCATGAGAAATTTAAGTGCATCCTTATAATGCACCACACCGACGATATTGTCAACGTTTTCGCGGTATACAGGATATCTTGATATGCCTTCTTCCAGCATATCGTCCACGATCTCCGACAAAAGTGCGGCCTCATCAAATGCCACGATCTGCTTTCGGTGTGTCATAATATCCGAAGCGGAGGTCTCGTTGAACTCGATGATGTTCTGGATCATCTCGGCCTCATTCTCCTCGATGACGCCCTGCTCGTGCGCTTCATCGACGATGGAGATGATCTCTTCTTCTGTGACCGACGCCTCTTTCTGGTTCATCCGTATCCCGAACAACGCGGATACCAGCCGTGCAAGGTAGGTTGCCGCAAAAGTCAGCGGATACAGAAGTATGCATATCCAGTGTACCACATTGATCGTGCGATATGCAAATGATTCGGCTTTATATGTGCCGATCCTGCGGAAAGTAAGCACGCCGAGCGAAGCAATAAGGATGATGGCCACCGCAAGGACCGTTGCCGCTGCCGCAGTATTGTTCGCATACCTCGACCGGATTCCTGTGATCCCGGGTACCAGCAGATAACCGCACAGGATTCCCACGGCAGTGACCAGAAGCGGGATCACGTTGATATACCGCCAGGGCTGCTCGATCAGCCGGCTTATCCTGACCGCCTTTTTATTGCCGTCCAGCGCTTTCTTCACCGTTTCGTTTTCGCTGATATTCTGAAGCGCGGCGGAAAAGCCGTAAAAGATGCCCGTGATCACCAAAAGCACGATGATGATCGCAATCCCCCATGGGGAGATGGTTATATTTCCTTCCATAATCATTCAGTTCTTAAATCTGCTCCTCGCCGTTGTGAATATAGATTCTCGGTACACGCTTGTTGATACAGCAGACAAATTCGTAGGGGAACCGCCCGGAAAGCTCTCCGAGCATATCTACGGTGATCTCGTTATCTCCGTCGCGGCCCATGAGCACCACGCGGTCTCCTCTCTTCACGCCGGGGATATCCGTCACATCGATCATCATCTGGTCCATGCACACTCTGCCGCAGATGGGGGCAGGTTTGCCGCCTATCAGCACATAGGCTTTTCCCGAAAGCTGCCTGGGATATCCATCCGCGTAACCCACAGGGACAGTCGCCAGACGAGTAGGTCTTGATGTCGTGAAGGTCCCGCCGTAGCTGATCTCGGTGCCCGCAGGAACATCCTTCACATACGTCACATGACTCACAAGGCTCATCGCCGGTTCGAGCGGCATCTCGTCTTTCTCCACCTCATCGGAGGGATAAATACCGTAGATGGAAATTCCCGCGCGGACAAGGCTGAAATGTGCTTCCGGCACTCTCATAATGCCCGCACTGTTCGATGCATGTACCAGCGGTATCTCTACGCCTCTGTCCTTCATAAGACCGATGAACCGGTTGAAGCGTTTGAGCTGGACAAGCGCCGGGCTTCTGTCCGTCTCATCTGCCCGCGCAAAATGGGTGAACATGCCTTCGACCATAAGTCCGGGAATGCCGGCGATCTCTGCCGCCATGTCTGCGCTTTTCTCAGAAACGGCAAGACCGATACGTGTCATGCCGGTATCGACAGGGATGTGCACCTTTGCGATCTGTCCTACCTTCTTTGCCTCTTCCGCAAATTCGCGGGCATCGGCGGGGTCCATGAGCGGAATGCGGATGTCGCGGGAAGCGCATTCCCCGTAAAACTCGGGAAATACGATGCCCAGGACCAGAATCGGTTTTTTGATCCCCGCATCTCTTAACAAAAATGCTTCTTCGGGACTTGCCACGGCAAAGCCCCAAATGTAATCATAGTCCTCAATAAGATGTGCGATAGCGTCTGCCCCGTGGCCGTAACCGTCCGCCTTGATGACTGCGACCATCTGCGTTCCGGGCGCAAGCTTTTCTTTCATCGCCTTAAAGTTATGCTCGACAGCATCGAGTGAGATGATTGCCTTGATACGTCTGTACTGCTCCATAAATTAATGTCAATCTCCTTCTGACAGCGGCTGTACACCGCTGATATTTATTGTTTGGTCAAAGGTCCCGCAAAACCTGCGAGAGACCTTCGATGATATCTGTTGCCGTCATGGACGCCTGTCCCTTCTCCGCTGCGGCCTCATCGCCCGCCAGGCCGTGAAGATACACGCCCGCAGCCGCCGCCTTGCAAAGGTCTGAATAAGGACTTCTCTTTGACAGTGCCGCCAGAATGCCTCCTATGATTCCGGCAAGTACGTCGCCTGCGCCGGCGGTTCCCATACCGCAGTTTCCGCTGCTGTTTAAATACACCCAATTATCGGGCGATGCCGTCACCGTACAGGCATCCTTCTGCACAACGACGGCCCCTGTTTTCTCTGCAAAAGAGAATGCCGTCAGTATCGGATCATTCTTGATCTCCTCGACAGTGTACCCGCTGAGCCTCGACATCTCTCCGGGATGAGGGGTCAGCACAGTGTGGCTTCCCAGATATTCCTGCATGTCCTCATTTTTGGAGATCAGGTTCAACGCGTCCGCATCGATGACCAACGGTTTATGGTTCTCCCGGCAGGCTTTCAGATACCACCTGACTCGCATGGCTGCGGCCTCTGTCATTCCCAGACCGCACCCCAGGACTACCGTGTCGCACCAGTCAAACACACGCCGGTCTTCCGCCTCGCCCTCTGCCGTACTCAGCATTGCTTCGGGGAGCAGAGTCTGAAGCGGTATACGATTTTCCTCTGTCGTTCTGATCATCACCATGCCGGCGCCGGCTTTCAGAGCACCGGCCGCACTCATGTATGACGCACCGCACATTCCTTTGCTTCCGGTCACGCACAGTACTTTTCCAAAGTCCGATTTGTTCCCTGCGGGGTCTCTTCTGAAATAATACCGCAGATCGTTCCTCTCAAACGAAGTGGTATAAGGTAAGGATGAAGACGCATAGATGCCTATGTCTGCACAAACTGTCTCGCCGCAGTATACTCTGCCGGGATACAGCAAATGGCCTGCCTTTCGATACGCAAACGTGACGGTAAGATCGCATTTTACCGCAATTCCCATCACCTGTCCGGTATCTCCGTTTATTCCCGAAGGAATATCGACCGCCACCTTAAAGGCTGTTTCACAGTTTATGTCCTCGATCAGGTCGGCATATTTTCCGCGAACTTCGCGCGAAAGCCCCACACCGAACAGAGCATCGACGATAATATCGTATTCGTCTTCGATGCCTTTGACAAAAGGTATGCCGTAATTTTGGGCGATCTTTACCTGACGGGCAGTCTCCTCGGTATAATGTGCCGGATCTCCTGCCATGTAGATTGCCACATTGAAGCCGGAATGATAAAGCAGCCGGGCGACGGCCACTCCGTCTCCGCCGTTGTTTCCGCTTCCGCACACACAGAGCACGGCCCCTTCGGAAAAGCGGGAGACGATCTCCTCATAAACAGAAAGCGCCGCCCTTTCCATAAGGACGGCCGAAGGCACGCCGATCTTCTCGATCGTCTGAGAGTCGAGCTCCTTCATTTCGCCGCAGGTAAGTATGGTCTGCATGATGTTTATTCCTCCGGGGATATGTTCTTGCGATACTCGCTTCAAAGGAAACCGGCAGGCCGCTTCGCTACTTGTCGGAAGCTGAAATCCTGCTCTGTGGGCTGTTGGTCAGATTGTACGAGAGGGTCATCAGGCTGTCCGAAAGATGTACGTTCTCCACGACCACGTCATCGGGGACCTCCAGATCGACGTGTGCAAAGTTCCATATCGCCTTGATCCCGTTCTGAACCAGTATCCCGGCAAGCGAAGCCGCCTGATCCTTGGG
>CADCPK010000032.1 GCA_902803215.1 uncultured Lachnospiraceae bacterium | reverse complement strand
TTGCAAAAATGGGTCACTGAGAAACGTCCCCATTGGCCCAAAAGGACCGTCCCCGTGTGTTTCACTTTAGGTATTGCATATTATAGACAAATCATATAATATGGTATGGCGCTAAACGAAAATAATTAATAACACTTAAGCGCTGTTCGGCTTCCGCCGGGAGAGGAAATAATATGGCAAGAGAAGAGAATAAGATGGGCGTCATGCCGGTAAAAAAACTGATCATTACCATGTCGCTCCCAATGATGATATCGATGCTGGTGCAGGCACTTTACAATGTTGTGGACAGTATCTATGTATCTCGGATCAGTGAAGCGGCGCTTACATCGGTCACGATGGCGTTTCCGCTGCAGAACCTGATGATCGCTGTAGGAAGCGGTACCGGTGTCGGTATCAACGCACTTCTTTCACGGTCGCTGGGAGAGAAGAGATTTGACAGATCCGACGCGGCTGCGGGAAACGGACTTTTTCTGACGATAATGAATTATGTCGCTTTCCTCGTGATCGGATTGCTTCTGGCAGGCAGATTTATCGGCACGCAGACCTCCGACCCCGGAATCGCGGGCGACGGCACAACTTATCTGCGAATCGTCTGCTGTCTGAGCGTGGGACTGTTTTTCCAGATGACGTTTGAGCGGCTGCTGCAGTCGACCGGCCGCACGCTTTACAGCATGATCTCGCAGGCAGCGGGAGCGGTGATCAACATCATCCTGGATCCGATCCTGATCTTCGGACTTATGGGAATGCCGCGTCTGGGCGTGGCAGGTGCCGCCTATGCAACGGTAATAGGGCAGTTCTGCGCCGCGATCATAGGCTTCTTCCTCAATGTGAAGAAGAATACGGATATTCATTTTTCTCTCAAGGGCGTTTTTTCGCCGGACAGAGAGATCATCGGAGAGATCTACAAGGTCGGCGTGCCGTCTATCCTGATGATCTCGGTCGGATCGGTCATGACCTACCTGATGAATCTGATCCTTGCGGGCTTCTCCTCCACAGCGGTCGCTGTGTTCGGTGTGTATTTCAAGCTGCAGAGCTTCGTATTTATGCCGGTGTTCGGCCTGAACAACGGCCTGATCCCTGTGCTTGCGTACAATTACGGCGCGCAGAACAAATCCAGGATTCAGGAGAGCCTTCGATTTGCCATGCTGCTTGCCGTTTCGATCATGACGGCCGGCACGCTTATATTCGAACTGTTCCCCGGCGTGCTGTTAAAGCTGTTCGACGCCTCGGAGGATATGATGAATATCGGCATACCCGCGCTTCGCATCATCTGTCTTTCCTTCCCGATCGCGGGAGCCTGCATCGCCATGGGGTCGATCTTCCAGGCCTTTGCACGCAGCATTTACAGCCTGATCGTATCGGTCGGCAGGCAGCTGGTGGTTCTTATCCCGGTCGCTTTTATCCTTGCCCGATTTGGTAATGTAAATCTGGTATGGCTTGCATTCCCTATCGCCGAAGTAGTCTCGGGAATACTTTCCATAATATTCTTCCGTAAACTATACGGCGAGGTTGTGGAACCTATGTGATATGAAGGTTATCATTTCCGGCCGAATTGCGCACTTGCTGCGCGATTACGGCCAAAAACGTAAAGCATGCACATAAATGTTTAGAAAGTAAGTGTATTATACATGGAAACAAAAACACAAAACCCAATGCTCACCGGCGTTATCTGGAAGCAGATCCTTCTCTTTTTCTTCCCGATCCTGATCGGAGCATTTTTTCAGCAGCTTTATAATACCGTCGATGCGGTAGTGGTAGGGCGTTTTGCCGGAAAGGCCGCCCTTGCATCTGTAGGAGGGTCTGCCGGGCAGATCCTCGGATTCATTTTCAGCTTCTTTATGGGACTTTCGACAGGTGCGACGGTCATCATCGCCCAGGCTTTCGGCGCAAATCATCCCGAACGGGTGGATACCGCACTGCACACCGCCTATACCTTTGGCCTTGCGGGCGGCATTGTGCTCGGGGCGCTCGGTTTTATTTTTACAGAACCGTTTCTTAAGCTTCTGCACACACAGGAAGACCTGATGGCCGGCTCGGTCGTATACGTGCGAATCATGATGGCGGGCCTTGTTTTTGCACTGCTCTACAATATGTGCTCGGGTATTCTGAGGGCGATCGGCGACTCCAAACGTCCGCTGTACGTCCTGATCGCCTGCTGCGTCCTCAATATTTTTCTGGACCTTCTGTTTGTCGCGGTGTTCCACATGGGCATTACAGGGGCGGCCATAGCTACCGTCATCTGCCAGGCTTTCAGCGCGGTCATCACTACGTGGCTGCTGATGAAGAAAACACCGGGCATGGTGCTTTCGCTTAAAAGGCTTCATATAAACCCGAACACTCTCGGAAAAATACTGACGATCGGCCTTCCGACCGCGATCGCGGGCAGTATGTTTTCCATTTCGAATATGATCCTGCAGACATCCATCAACCGCATGGGGATCGATGAGATTGCCGCCTGGACAGCTTACGGCAAGATGGATGCGCTCTGGTGGATGATCAATCAGGCCTTTTCGACCGCCGTCACCACGTTTGTGGGCCAGAATTACGGCGCCGGACTGCCGGACCGTGTGCGGAGAGGTGTGCGTGAGGTGCTGGCGATGGAAATGGTGAGCGGCGCTTTTATGACGCTGATCATGCTCACCTGCGGCCGCTATCTGCTGCGGATGTTCACCGGCGATGACGAGGTGATCCGCATGGGAATGCAGGTGGCAAGGATCCTTACGCCTTTCTACGCGGTCTTCGCCATTTCGGAGATCACCGGCGCCGCCCTCAGGGCAGAAGGGCATGTGCTGGTCAACACGGTTTCGAATCTTCTGGGCATCTGCGTGTTCCGCATCATCTGGGTCAAATTTATCTATCCTGAAGGGAACTTCACACAGGTGCTTACATGCTATCCGATCAGCTGGGTGCTGATCACGATCTTCATCGCCGGGTACTATCTGCTTAAGCAGAAGAGTATACTGGCGCAGGTAGGATGAAACAGGAACACACGGGGACGGTCCTTTTGTGTTCGGCGCACAGGAGGACGAATACCGTCCTCTATGTACGCCGAACACAAAAGGACCGTCCCCGTGTGTTCCTGTTTCACCTTTACAATCCTCCATCCATGTTGTATTATTCATTTATAAAGTTGCACACTTCTATCTTTCACCGAAGAAAGGATCAAATTATGAAGAAAAAGGTATTATTAGCATTATGTGCAGCGCTCAGTTTTTCGGCAATTCCCGCGATGGCGGAGGAAAACACCTTTACAGAACAGAAGACAAAAGTCTTTTCTGAAGGCGAGGAGGCAGGCGAGCTGGCCCTTCGTTTCTATAGCGAAACACCGCACATTCCATACATAGGCATCAACGAGTATTCGGAGTTTATTCGGCAGCAGCCGCTGACCATAACACAAAATGACGACGGAACCTGCACGCTGACTGCGTGGAACGGAGCCGGGATGGTCTGCGACGCGGAGAAAGACGTGATCAATGTACAGGACTGGGCTGCGTTTAACGCCCTTCCCCTGCCGCTGGAAGACAAAGCATTGGGGCTCAAGGATTCTACCGTGCATTATGTACGCATGACGGACGTCACCTATGAAGGAGAGGCAAAGCCGGTCTCGTTTGATTTTGCGAAGTACGGGATCGCCGTCTATGCGGATGAGAACGATGTGTATCTGCCTGTTTCGACACTTTCCAATATGATGACAGACATAGCCACTAACTATCTGGCCTACAACGGTGAGAACCTGTACACACAGAGACTCGATATGGAAGGGAGCGGGCCCGAAGGCTTCTATGAGTCTGCTTCTATGAAAGCGGAGATTGACGGCGAAGCAAGGCCCGAGGATATCATAAAACAGTCTTATGCGGACCTTTGCTTCAACCTGGATTACTTCTTTGGCCATCCCGGCAAAAGCCTGCTGGATGCGGATCTTGCAGAAAAAGGGCTCGATGCCGCACTTACCGGCCTCGGCGAAGAGGGCACCGAGATCAAAGAAGGGCTCCTTTCGACCGACCTTGGAGAGTATCTTAATGCGATGAACAAACTTTTCCTCAAATACTTCAGTGACGGGCATACAGTTTTTACTGCATCGGGCGAGATGCTGCAGGCTCCTTACGTGGAGGAAAACGCAGAGTTTATGGGCAAGATCGTTTCTCCGACCATGGAAAGCGTTATGGACAGTCCGCAGACGCTCAAGCAGGTGCGGAATATGGTCATTCCGTACATGCGTGCGTTCAGCTGGGGCGATGAAATGTACCGCGAATATGGTAATACGGCCATCATCAGGCTGGACAACTTTCTGCCGGATGAGGCCGCATGGGACAGCTTCTACAAAGGAGAAGGCGAATTTCCGCAGGACGGTCTGGGCAATGTGATCACCGGTCTCAAAAAGGCGCAGGAGAATCCCGAAATTCAAAATGTGATCTTCGACCTTACCTGCAACGGCGGCGGAAGCCCCGACGTGATGATGGCTATCCTGGCGGTGACGACGGGCCAGACGCAGCTTTACGGCGAAAATGTGGTCACAGGGCAGAAGATGACGATCACTTTCGAAGCGGACGCAAACTTTGACGGCGTGTACGATGAGAAGGACAAGGAAGTTAAATACGACTTCAATTACGGTGTGATGACCACCCGCTATGCTTTTTCGTGCGGCAACCTGTTTCCGATCATCATACAGGAGGGCGGTGCGGCGCTCATCGGCGAGCCTTCCAGCGGGGGTTCCTGCTGCATTCAGGTCGGCAGCGACGCGGAAGGCCTGACATACGTGATGTCCAGCAGTCAGTGGCGTCTGACAGATTCAAAGGGAACGACCGTAGAAAACGGCTGCGTCGTGGATATGCCTATAGAGGCAAGATCGCTTCCGTTTGTCGATATGATCGCAGCCTCATTTGGAATCGACGATGGTTTCCCGAGCTTTATGAACTATTATGATGATGAAATGCTGGACGAGATGATGAACGATTGGTTCGCGGGAGAAGGACAGCTGGAGGATGCAGCGTGACTATGAAGAGATTATCGGTTTTGTTACTGACAACTGCGATCGCCTGTACTTTTACGGGGCAGGCGGTCGCTTCTCCTTTTGACTCACTTTTTGGGAAAAACGGCCATGCCGAGAAAGAATTTTTTGCCATGGATACCGTTATGTCGGTCAGCGTGAACGGGAAGAACGCCGAGGAAGCTGCCGATGCCGTTGTGGATGAAGTGAACCGGCTTGACGGGCTTCTTTCTACCGGGAGCAAAGACAGCGAAGTTTCGCTGATCAACGAGAACGGGGGCGGTACACCGGGCCCGGACGGCTGTGCCCTGATGAAAAAAGCGCTGAGCCTTTATGAAGATTCGGAAGGGCTGTTCGACATATCTATCTATCCGTTAATGGAACTGTGGGGCTTTGCTTCGAATGAACCGGGAGACGGTGCAGAAGATTCCGGCGAATTTCGAGTCCCCTCCGAGGAGGAGATCGATGAGGCCCTGACATTTGTCGATGCGTCAAAAATTCATTTCGATGAAGGGACAGGAGAAATTTCCTTCGATATGGAGGGGATGAAGATCGACTTCGGCGGTATCGCAAAAGGGTACACATCTTCACGGATGATGGACATTTTGAAAGAGCAGGGGATCGAGAGCGCACTCGTCAACCTCGGTGGGAACGTACAGGCGCTGGGAAGCAAGCCGGACGGCAGCAAATGGCGCGTCGGTGTGCAGGATCCGGCCGATGATTCCGGACTGCTCGGCATTCTGGAGATAGAGGACCTGGCGGTCATCACGTCGGGCGGATATGAGCGTTATTTCGAGAAGGACGGGCAGGTCTATCATCATATCATCGATCCGCGGACGGGCTTTCCTGCCGATACCGGGCTGACGTCGGTGACGATCGTGAGCGCTGACGGTACACTGGCGGACGGGCTTTCCACCTTCCTTTATATTGCGGGGGAGGAGCAGGCCGAAGCGTACTGGAGAGCGCACACGGACGAATTTGACATGATACTGGCAAAAGAAGACGGTACGCTGCTGGTGACGGAAGGGATAGAGGATGCCTTTTCGACGGAGTACGATTATGAGGTTATCTATCTCTGAGCAAACTTTGCGGAGAAACGATCACGAGGTTATCTATCTTTGAGTATATCTAAGCGGAGAAATGATTTGATTTTAATAGCGGCCATATTGGTTGCTGCGGGGCTTATATTTGTCTGTGCGGCGATGGGACATGGCAGTGCTGCCTACGTGGTGGCTAAAGTTGATGGGGTGGAAATCGGCAGATGGCTTCTGGATGAAGATACCGAGGCGGATGTCGATACGGATTTTGGACATAACCGGATCGAGATCAAAGCCGGACAGGTTCGCATGATCGAGGCGGATTGTCCGGATGGGTACTGCAGAAATCAGAGCCCGGTTTCCGATAAAGGCGGTTCTATCGTGTGTCTGCCGCACCATTTGATCATAGAGGATGAGTCTTCTGCGGATAGTGGTACTCTCACGAATGATGAGGGTGTGGATACTATCGCAAAGTAGCGTAATACGAGATGTGCGCGGTACCGTAAAGCAGAAGGATCTGAACAGAGCGGAAGTGCGGCTGTGCGATGTCAGGTGCCTGGGGCGGCTTTTCGGAGGCACAGGATAATAAGGGGAAGTATAAATGGCTAAGAAGGTTGCGTTCTGCGGGATGCTGTGCGCTTTGGCGATGATATTCAGCTACGTAGAAGCGCTTGTTCCCATCAATTTTGGTATACCCGGCATCAAGCTCGGGCTCGCCAATCTGGTGGTGCTGTTCGGACTGTATCGAATGGCTCCGCGCGAAATCCTGGCGGTGCAGATCGCCAGAATATTGCTCATAGGCTTTATGTTCGGCAGCGGAGCTTCTATTATCTATTCTATGGCGGGCGGGCTGCTGAGCTTTGCCGTGATGCTGATTCTTATTCGAACCGGGAAGTTTACACCCGTGGGAGTTAGTGCCGCCGGCGGCGCCGCCCACAACATCGGCCAGATCATCGTGGCGATGGCCGTGCTCCGGTCCGGCGGGCTCCTTTATTACCTGTCCGTTCTTATGGTATCAGGCGTGATAACCGGCGTGGTTATGGGGCTGCTGGGCGAGAGAGTGATGGCGACGGTGAAACAGGGGTGATGAGTACTTGGGGACGTATCTTTTTGACTCATTTTTACGCGCAAAAATGAGATAATATGAAGTGACCTCCAGTTTGCATCATCGTGGATTTACCGTTATAATCCATAGTGATTGAATACCAGGAAACGGGATTACCGCATACAAAAGGAGGTCACTATGAATAGAATACTAAAAATCGGCATGGATGTCCATAGCACAAATTACACACTTTGCGTTG
>CADCPK010000031.1 GCA_902803215.1 uncultured Lachnospiraceae bacterium | reverse complement strand
TCCGCCAAGAAGAACTAGGGCCGCCGCTCAGGAGAGCCTTCGCGGCTAAGTTCTTCTAGGCGTCTTGTCTCTTCGGGCAGGCACAACGGTCCGCAGACTGATATGCCCCCGGGTGTGGCCTGACACGGGGCTTGATTGGTTGGGGCGTGAGTGGTAAATTTGAAACGAACCGTTCACCGTTTCAACTGACACGAAAATCAGAATAAGGAACCGTCCCCCGTTCCACGGGGACAATTCAGACAGAGAATATTAAAAGAAAAGATGCTTGTGGTCGTCCTTTCCGGACATCCAAAAGCAATTCAGACAGAGAAGTCTACAAGAAAAGATGCTTGTGGTCGTCCTTTCCGGACATCCAAAAGCAATTCAGACAGAGAAGATTACAAGAAAAGATGATTGTGGTCGTCCTATCCGGACATCCAAAGGCAATTCAGACAGAGAAAACTGCGAGAAATGATCTTTGTGGTCGTCTTTTCACTCGAAAGGAGGTGAACCGTGCAACATGAAAGATAAACCGACATACAAAACCTCGGTGCGAAACCTGGTGGAGTTCATTCTGCGCAGCGGTGATATCGATATGCGGCGCGGGACCTCCGACAGGGAGGCGATGCTGAAGGGCGGACGCCTCCACAGAAAAATACAGAAGCAGATGGGCTCGCTGTACCGTGCGGAGGTGCCTTTAAAGCTCCGCAGGGAGTTCGACGACCTGGTACTGGTATTGGAAGGTCGGGCAGATGGTTTGTTTGAGAAGGATGGGATGCCTTATGTCGATGAAATAAAAGGCCTGTCCGCGGGAGTCAACAAGCTGGAAGAGCCCGTCCCCGTCCATCTTGCCCAGGCGAAATGCTACGCTGTGATGCTGGCGGCCGACGATTCTTCCCCTTCATTTGGCATACAGATGACCTATGGAGGTCTGGACACGGAAGAGATTAAACGTTTTACACAGGTATTTGAGCGGGAAGAACTGACAGAATGGTTTGAAGAGCTGATAAAATCATATCATACGTGGCTCTCCTGGAGGCTTTCGTGGATCAAGACCCGAAACGCCTCGATCCAAGGCCTCACTTTCCCGTTCCCCTACCGGGACGGTCAGAAAAAGCTGGTGGGCAGCATCTACCACACGATCTCCGAAAACCGGCAGATCTTTATCCAGGCGCCTACCGGCATCGGAAAAACCATGGCAGCAGTCTACCCGTCGATCCGTGCCCTGGGAGAGGACAAAGCGGAAGCCCTGTTTTATCTGACCGCCCGCACAACGACGCGCACAGTCGCCGAGGAAGCCATAAGGATACTGTCGGCGGAAGGGCTGCGATTCAAATCGGTGACGATCACAGCCAAAGAGAAGGTATGTCTCTGTGATGAAGTCAAATGCGTGCCTGATTACTGTCCTTATGCAAGGGGATATGAGGACAGGGTGAACACTGCGGTTTTCGAATTCCTGCAGAAGGAGATCCTGTATGACCGGGAGACGATCATCGATTGGTGCAGGGAGAAAGAGCTCTGTCCGTTTGAATTCACGTTGGACCTCGCACTGTGGGTGGACGGCCTGATCTGCGACTACAATTATGTTTTCGATCCGGATGCCTACCTCCGCCGCTTTTTTGGCGAGGGCAGGAACGAGAAGTATATATTCCTGGTGGATGAGGCGCACAACCTGATTGAGCGGAGCAGAGAAATGTACAGCGCTGTTCTGCGGCGCAGCACCATCATGGACATGCGAAAAAAGAGCCGGGGAAAGGTACCGGCGCTTGTGAAAGCATTGAACAAAGTCAATAAAAGCATGCTGAGCCTGGAAAAGGAGACCGGGGAGGGTACGGTCCTGGAGTCGCCGGGGATGCTTCCCCTGCAGTTATTGTCCGTGCAGGGCGAGATCGAGAAGCTGTTCGAGGAAGAGGAGATGCGCTCTTTTACCGACGAGATCCTGGATGGCTACTTTGAGGTCAGGCGTTTTGTGAACACCTGCGAACTCCTGGGAGATGACTATGTTGTGTACACGGGGAAGGATGCCGAGGGTAAACTGACCGAGAAGCTGTTCTGCATCAGCCCGGCCCGGAATCTTTCGGACCATCTGAAAAACAGCGCCGGAACGGTCTTCTTCTCCGCAACATTCCTGCCGCTTCCCTATTACCGCAAACTGTTAAGCACCAGAGAGGACGATTACGGTGTCTATGTCCCCTCCCCATTTCCACAGGAAA
This sequence comes from uncultured Lachnospiraceae bacterium, assembly GCA_902803215.1. Lineage (GTDB taxonomy): Bacteria > Bacillota > Clostridia > Lachnospirales > Lachnospiraceae > Blautia_A. Next base: position 8,496 of record CADCPK010000031.1, on the reverse strand, counting down.
ACCGGATCATCCTCACCTGCGGCGATGTGAGCAGCCGCTATACGCGAAGAGGCTACGAAGAATACCGGAAAATAGCGGAGTACATTGCGCGCACCGCATCCGCGAAAAAAGGCAACTACATGGTCTTTTTTCCCTCTTACGCACTCCTTCAGTCCGTGTACGAAGTCTATGAATCGGAGTTCTCCATGGACTGGGTCAGGTGCATCTGTCAGACACCCGACATGGGTGAGCGTGGGAGAGAAGAATTTCTGGAACAGTTCTCCGAAAACAAAGAGAGCCTGGTGGCTTTCTGCATCATGGGCGGGATTTTCTCCGAGGGAATCGATCTGACGGGCGATAGGCTGATCGGTGCCATAATTGTCGGGCCGGGAATTCCACAGGTAAACACAGAGAGGGAATTATTAAAAAGCTACTATGATGCTCAGGGAGAAAACGGCTTTGACTACGCCTATCGCTTTCCGGGGATGAACAAAGTCCTGCAGGCCGCCGGCCGTGTGATCCGCACATCGTCGGACACCGGCGTGATCCTGCTCCTGGACGACCGTTTCAGGCAGAGAGACTATGCATCGCTCATGCCTGCAGAGTGGTCGGACAGAAAAACGTGCAGAGTTTCTCTGGTGGAGAGCTATCTCAGAGAATTCTGGGAAAAGACAGGGGACGGTTCTCAAAGACAGGGGACGGTTCTCTGTCTTAAATGAAAAAGACAGAGAACCGTCCCCTGTCTTTGAGAACCGTCCCCTGTCTTTTCCTTGACACTCGAACATTTATCCTATACTATGGGGACAGTCGAAAACGGCAAAAAACGCCCGGAACAGGGGGAGAAAAATGACAGGACTACAGTTTCGCACAGGCAATGGATACGACGTACATATTCTGACAGAAGGCCGTCCTCTGATCATCGGAGGAGTGAATATTCCTTATGAAAAGGGACTTCTGGGACATTCCGATGCGGATGTCCTGATCCACGCGATCATGGATGCGCTTATCGGAGCCGCCGCGCTTGGAGACATCGGCAGGCATTTTCCCGACACAGATCCCGCATACGAAGGAATATCGAGTGTTCTTCTTCTGGAACATACAAGAGAACTTCTTAAAAAAGAAGGTTATCTGCCGGGCAACATCGACGCCACGATCATCGCCCAAAGGCCGAAGATGGCGCCGCATATCGAGCAGATGAGAAAAAATATAGCATCAGCTCTGCAGATCGACACAGGAGCTGTCAATATCAAGGCCACCACCGAGGAGGGTCTTGGCTTTACCGGACGCGGCGAGGGCATCGCTTCGCTTGCATCCGCACTGATCTACAAACAGGACGGGAGGAATGAGTCATGAGACTGTTTAACACACTGACCAGAAGAAAAGAGGAGTTTGTTCCTATTGAAGAAGGAAAGGTAAGAATGTATGTCTGCGGACCTACCGTCTATAACCTGATCCACATCGGCAACGCAAGACCGATGATCGTGTTTGACACAGTTCGCAGATACATGGAGTACAAAGGGTACGAAGTGAACTACGTGTCCAATTTTACCGACGTCGATGACAAGATCATCAAAAAGGCCATCGAAGAGGGAATCAGCGCCGATGAGGTTTCCAAACGCTACATCGAAGAGTGCAAGAAAGACATGGACGGGATGAACGTCAAACCCGCCACCACACATCCCCTTGCCACGCAGGAGATCGATGGCATGATCGATATGATCAGCTCGCTGATCGAAAAGGGACATGCCTATGCCGCGGAAGACGGGACCGTTTATTTCCGTGTAAGCAGCTTCAACGAATACGGCAAGCTGAGCCACAAAAATCTGGACGATCTGCAGTCCGGCTTCCGTGCCTTGCAGGTGTCCGGCGAGGATCAGAAAGAAGACCCGATGGACTTCGTGCTCTGGAAACCGAAGAAAGAGGGAGAGCCTTCCTGGCCGTCACCCTGGTGCGACGGACGTCCCGGCTGGCACATCGAGTGCTCAGTCATGTCCCGCAAATATCTGGGTGATGAGATCGACATTCATGCGGGCGGCGAGGACCTCATCTTCCCGCATCACGAAAACGAGATCGCGCAGAGTGAGTGCTGCAACGAAAAGACGTTCGCACGCTACTGGATGCATAACGCGTTCCTGAATATCGACAACCACAAGATGTCCAAGTCTCTGGGCAATTTCCGGACAGTCCGGGAGATCAGTGCACAGTACGACCTGCAGGTGCTCCGTCTGTTCATGCTCAGTGCGCATTACAGAAGCCCGCTCAATTTCAGCGCCGATCTGATGGAATCCTCAAAGAGTGCTCTGGAAAGGATCGTAGAAGGCGTGCGCAGGCTGAATGACCGCGCGGCCGCTTCTTCCACAGCGGAACTGACAGAGGACGAGAAGGCAGCTCTTGCGGAAGCCGAAAAATTCACAAAGGCTTTCGAAGAGGCGATGGACGATGACTTCAATACCGCGGATGCTCTGGCGGCAGTGTTTGATCTGGTCAAGTTCGCCAACACGAAGGTGACGGAAGAAAGTTCTTCCGCCTTTGCAGAGGCACTGAAGAAGCAGCTCATCACTCTGACCGATGTGCTTGGTCTCATCGTAGAGAAGGAAGAGGAGATCCTGGATGACGAGATCGAGCGTCTGATCGAAGAACGTCAGGCTGCCAGGAAGGCAAAGAACTTTGCCCGCGCAGACGAGATCCGCAATGAGCTGCTCGAAAAGGGGATCATCCTTAAGGATACCCGCGAGGGAGTAAAATGGCAGAGAGCTTGATGAACTTTCCCGGCATCTTACTGACCGAACAGAAAGACCTGCGCACCTACTCGCCGCTCACGCTGGCTTATCTGGGCGATGCGGTCTATGAGCTGGTCGTGAGGACTGCGCTTGTGGAGAGGGGCAACTGCCCGGTCAATCGTTTGAACAAGATGGCCAGCGATCTGGTGAAGGCTTCGGCCCAGTCGCAGATGGCGGCACGCATAGAGCCTGTATTGACCGAAGAAGAAGCGGCCGTGTACAGGAGGGGCAGAAACGCGCACTCTCCGACAATGGCAAAGCATGCCTCCATGGGCGATTACAGAAGGGCTACCGGGGTCGAGGCGCTGGTCGGCTACCTGTACCTGAAGGGGGACATGGCAAGAGTGCTGGAACTGATGGACAAAGGTCTGAAAGGAGAGGACGATGGGTGATCGGATAGAAGGAAGGAACGCGGTGATCGAGGCGTTCAGATCGGGCAGATGTGTGGACAAGCTTTTTGTCTTGAACGGCTGCCAGGACGGGCCGATCAGAACGATCGTCAGAGAAGCCGGCAAGCACGACACGATACTTAAGTTTGTGTCGAAAGAGCGGCTGGATCAGATGAGCGAGACCGGGACGCATCAGGGAGTGATCGCGGAGGTGGCTTCCTATGAGTATTCTACCGTCGGCGATATCCTCAAAAAGGCCGAAGAAAAAGGGGAACCTCCGTTTATCTTTCTCCTCGATAATATTGAGGACCCGCACAACCTGGGCGCGATCATCCGCTCGGCCAATCTGGCGGGAGCTCACGGAGTCATCATTCCCAAGAGAAGAGCTGCGACGCTCACTTCGGTGGTGGCCAGAACCTCGGCCGGAGCGCTCAATTACACTCCTGTGGCAAAAGTCACCAATCTGGCAAAGACCATACAGGAGCTGAAGGAAAAAGGAATCTGGTTTGTGTGCTCGGACATGGACGGTACTGTGATGTACGACCTGGACCTGACGGGGCCTGTCGGGCTGGTCATCGGCAACGAGGGCGAAGGAGTCAGCAGACTGGTAAAGGAAAACTGCGATCTCACGGCGGCGATCCCCATGAAGGGAGACATCGATTCGCTGAACGCGTCCGTAGCTGCGGGCGTTCTGGCGTGGGAGATCGTCAGGCAGAGAATGCATAAAGGAGTATAATGGGGAACCCATATGAAGAGCAGGAGGATGAGGAACTGATCCTCAGGTACCGCGGAGGCGACGAGGCGGTGCTCGATTATCTCCTGGATAAATATAAAAATCTGGTGAGAAGCAGGGCGAGAGCTCTGTTTCTGGCCGGCGGCGAGACGGATGATCTGATCCAGGAAGGAATGATCGGCCTTTTTAAGGCGGTTCGGGACTATGAGACGGACAAGGGGACACCGTTTCGTTCGTTTGCTTCTCTGTGTGTGGAACGGCAGCTGCTCTCGGCAGTACAGAACTCGAACAGAAAGAAGCACAGTCCGCTTAACTCCTCGGTCTCACTGGACGCCGATCCCGAAAATGAGATCCGGACGATCGTGAGGGCGGAGGATAATCCGGAAGAGATAATGATCGACAGGGAGAATGCGGAGGTTCTGGAGGGGAAGATCAGAGAATTTCTGAGCCCGCTGGAGAATCGTGTGCTGGATCTGTACCTTGAAGGCTACAGTTATGCAGATATCGGAGAGAAACTGAACAAGTCGCCTAAATCGGTGGACAATGCACTTCGCAGGATCCGCGGAAAGATTCGCGAAATCATAACCTGACAGCCCGCCATGCGGACTGTCAGGTTAGCGGCAAGCAGCACAAGCGGATTGCCGGTTTCCTTTGACTCTGACAGCCTGCTCTGCGGACTGTCAGGTTAGCGGCAGGCAGCGCAGCGGTTTGCCGTTTTCTTTTGATTTTCTGAGACAAAAAAAGAGCTGATGCAAAAGCATCAACTCTTTTTTTAACGAGCTGCTGACGGGAATCGGACCCGTGACCGCCGCCTTACCAAGGCGACGCTCTACCGACTGAGCCACAGCAGCATCTGTGCGAGCGGAAATCGCTCAACGCAGATTATCTTAACAGAACACGGGGCTCATGTCAATACCTTTTTTGGGAAAAATTTTTATTGCGGGATCCGCGCCACTCCGCTTCTCACTGCGGCTTCGGAAACGGCCTTGGCGACAGCCGGGCCTACCTTCGGATCGAAAGCGTAGGGAATGATATAGTCTGCGCTGAGCTCCTCATCGGAGATGAGCCCCGCGAGTGCTTTTGCGGCGGCCATCTTCATCTCTTCGTTAATGTCGCTTGCACGTACGTCGAAGGTTCCTCTGAAGATCCCGGGGAAAGCAAGCACGTTGTTGATCTGGTTCGGGTAGTCCGAACGCCCTGTAGAGATGACAGCGGCTCCGCCTGCCTTTGCGTCGTCCGGGAAGATCTCGGGCGTGGGGTTCGCGCAGGCGAAAACGATGGCATCTTTGTTCATGGTCTTCACCATCTCGGTGGTGACGGTTCCGGGAGCAGAGACACCGATGAAAATATCCGCTCCGACGAGCATATCCGCGAGTGTGCCGGCCTTTTTCTCAAGGTTGGTCACGAGGGCCATCTCTTCTTTGATCCAGTTGAGGCCTTCACGTCCTTCATAGATGGCACCACGCCGGTCGCACATGGTGATGTGGCGGAAACCGTAGGAGAGAAGAAGCTTTACGATGGCGATCGCTGCGGCTCCTGCGCCGGAGGTGACGATACGGACGTCTTCTTTTTTCTTTCCGACCACTTTGAGTGCGTTGATCAGGCCTGCGAGGGTGATCACTGCGGTTCCGTGCTGGTCATCGTGAAAGATGGGAATGTCTGTCTTTTCTTTCAGTTTTCTCTCGATCTCGAAGCATCTGGGAGCGGCGATATCCTCCAGGTTGATCCCGCCGAAGGAGCCGGAGATCAGAGCGACGGTGTTGACAAATTCGTCGACATCCTTGGTCTTTACGCAGAGAGGAAAAGCATCCACATCCGCAAAGGCTTTGAACAGCACACACTTGCCTTCCATGACAGGCATACCTGCCTCGGGTCCGATATCGCCCAGGCCGAGCACTGCGCTGCCATCGGTGATCACGGCACACAGGTTGTGACGTCTGGTCAGCTCGTAGGACTTATCGATATCTTTCTGAATCTCCAGACACGGCTGCGCCACACCCGGGGTATAGGCGAGGGAGAGATCTTCTTTCGTGCCCACAGGTACTCTGGAGATGACCTCGATCTTACCTTTCCATTGCTCATGAAGCTTTAACGATTCTTCTGCGTAATTCATACTTAACCTCCCGCAAATGTGTCGATCTTTTGTTACTATTCACAGCCGAATCGCGCATTTACTGCGCGATTACGGCCATAAACCGTAAAATTAGCAGGGATTCGTCCCATCGCCGGAGGCGATTTGCATGGACGAATCCGTTACTATTCACAGTCTTTGGACTGTGAATAATAACGATCTTTTTTCTATGCACCCAACACAATAGCATAAAGTACCGCCTGTATACAAGTATAATTATGATGAGTACCCGGGTACTCATCATAATTATTCTTCCATTGAGGAAAATTATGTGCTATTATAGTGCATTGTAAGCAAAAAGTATTATAAGCCACCGCAGTTTGGAGGAAGAAAATGGAGAACGCACCGGTTTCAAAAAATTTTATTGAGAATATTATAGACAAGGACCTTGCGGAAGGCGTGTACGACCACGTATGCACCCGCTTTCCTCCCGAGCCGAACGGCTATCTTCATATCGGCCACGCCAAGTCGATCCTTCTTAACTACGGATTGGCCAAAGAATATGGCGGGACATTTAACATGAGATTTGATGACACAAACCCGACCAAGGAAAAGGTGGAGTTTGTGGAATCGATCAAAGAAGATATCAAATGGCTCGGAGCCGACTGGGAGGACCGTCTGTTCTTCGCATCGGATTATTTCGAGAAAATGTATGAGGTTGCCGTCCGCCTTATCAAAAAGGGAAAAGCGTATGTCGACGATCTGACAGCCGAGCAGATCAGGGAGTACCGCGGCACTCTGACCGAGCCGGGCAAGGAGAGTCCTTGCAGAAACCGCAGCATCGAGGAGAACCTGCAGCTGTTTCAGGATATGAAGGACGGCAAATTTGCCGATGGGGAGAAGGTGCTGAGAGCAAAGATCGACATGGCTTCTCCCAATATGAACATGAGAGACCCGGTCATCTATCGTGTAGCGCATATGAGCCACCACAATACGGGCGATAAATGGTGCATTTATCCGATGTACGACTTTGCGCATCCGCTGGAGGACGCTTTTGAGGGTGTGACGCACTCCATCTGTACGCTGGAGTTTGAGGATCACAGGCCGCTGTATAATTGGGTAGTCGAGGAGGCTGAGTTCCCGCATCCGCCTAAGCAGATCGAGTTTGCCAAGCTTTATCTTACCAATGTGGTAACGGGTAAGAGATATATCAAGAAGCTGGTCGAGGACGGCATTGTAGACGGATGGGACGATCCGAGGCTTGTCTCGATCGCCGCACTGAGGAGAAGGGGCTTCACGCCTGAGTCTATTCAGATGTTTGTCGATCTTGTGGGTGTCTCCAAGTCGAACAGTTCTGTCGATTATGCGATGCTGGAGTATTGCATCCGTGAGGACCTTAAGCTTAAGAGACCGCGTCTGATGGCAGTGCTCGATCCGCTTAAGCTTGTGATCGACAATTATCCCGAGGGACAGACCGAGATGCTTACCGCGCCGAACAATATGGAGAATGAGGCGCTTGGCGAGCGTGAGATTCCGTTCGGGCGTGAGCTTTGGATCGAGCGTGAGGACTTTATGGTCGATCCGCCCAGGAAGTACAAGAGAATGTTCCCGGGGACGGAAGTCCGCCTGATGAACGCATATTTTGTGACATGTACGGGGTATGATACGGATGATGAGGGCAATGTGACCTGCGTGCATTGTACGTATGATCCTGCGACGAAGGGCGGCAGTGCTCCGGATGGACGTAAGGTGAAGGGAACTATTCACTGGGTCGAGGCTTCGCATGCGGGGAAGGTCGTCACGAGACTTTATGAGAATATCGTGGATGAGGAGAAGGGCGTTTATAATAAGGAAGATGGATCGCTCAATCTGAATCCGAATTCGCTTACTACGGTATCTGCTTATGTGGAGCCCTGCCTGATGGATGCGAAAGCGTTCGAGAGTTTCCAGTTTGTCCGCAATGGGTTCTTCTGTGCGGATTACAAGGATTCGAAGGAGGGAGCGCCGGTGTTTAACAGGATCGTGTCGCTCAAGAGCTCCTTTAAGCTTCCTAAGTAAAAAATAGCAGTGGCACAATAAAGCCGCCCCGGTTGTCGGGGCGGTTTTACTGTGTGGGAGGCCGGCGAAAAAAGACACGCGCCGGGTCAGGCGCGTGTCTTTTTTTTATTCGCTGATCTGCTCAGCAGCATCCTCTGCTGCTTCTTTAACTGCGTCTACTGCGTCTTCTGCGGCATCGGCAACTGCTTCTGCGGCATCGGCTGCTGCGTCTTTAGCTTCTTCAACAGCGTCCTCGGCTGCTTCTTTGGCTTCTTCGACAGCTTCTTCTACAGGAGCTTTCCACTCTTCGAAAGCTTCTTTCTCAGCTTCGGCTTCTTCCTCGGAGAGTTCTTCCTCGAGTTCTTCTTCGTCGTCATCATCCCAATCGTCGTCCCAGTCGTCGTCGAAGTCGTCGTCCAGGGCTTTGTCGGATTTTTTCTTAAAGTAAGCTGCTGCAGCACCTGCAGCTGCGGCTGTAACAGCACCGATTGCAAGATAACCTAAAAT
>CADCPK010000030.1 GCA_902803215.1 uncultured Lachnospiraceae bacterium | reverse complement strand
AGGCGGAATTCTTTCATACTCCATACGACAAAATCCATCGGCCTCAAAAGCAATCAGCTAAGCGAGGTCGTTCGAGTATGAAAGGAAGAATGCATGGCAGACAACAAGAAACTCAAAAATGCGAAAGCTGAAAAGAACGATGAATTTTATACTGAATACAATACTATTTCAGATGAGATGGGACATTACCGCAAGCAGTTTGAGGAACAGGTCGTGTATTGCAACTGCGACGATCCGGAGTGGAGCAATTTTTGGAGATACTTCCACAGCAACTTCGGCTCCCTGAAACTGAAGAAGCTTATATGCACACATTATCAGAGGGAAGCAGGAGAGTCTTCCTACGCCCTTATTTATGAAGGCGGCGACGATTTCAATATGGAGGCGGGATATACTGTTCCTATTCAGGGAAATGGAGACTATAACGCAGGCGACTTCAGGAGTGACGCGTGTATAGAGCTTCTGAAAGAAAGTACGATCGTCACCACCAACCCGCCCTTTTCTCTTTTCAGGGAATATGTGGCTCAGCTCTTCAAGCATGAGAAGAAATTCATCATCATCGGAAATCAGAACGCTGTCACAACAAAGGAGATCTTTCCACTCTTCAAAGAAAACAAAGTCTGGTACGGACAGTCTTTGCACGGACAGAGAATTGAATTTCGCGTTCCTGATGATTATCCGTTGCTCAACAGCACAAATCGCGTCGATGAAAAAGGAAATAAGTACATTCGAATTAACGGAGGTGTCCGCTGGTTCACAAATTTAGATGTCAAATACCGTCACGACGGGCTCTGGCATAGAAACGGAGAATTCGATAACACTCAGGCGCACTACTACTACGAAGGGAATGAGAACAGATATCCACAGTACGACAATTATCTTGCGATAAACGTGGATGCCACAAAAGAGATTCCGATTGACTATGAAGGAGTGATGGGGGTGCCTATTACCTGGTTGGACAAATATAGCCCTCTCGAGTTCACAATTATCGGCATGACTGCAAGTTGGGATGAAACGTCTGAAATGTCGCAAATTAAAACATCGCAAAGGCGACGGCACAATCCGTTAATAAGCGGAAAAGAGGTATATCGAAGAATACTTATCCGTAACCTTCACCCCGTCAGTAAAGCAGAAGACAAAGGATATTAACATGATCAAAGAAGAAAAGTTTGTCAACGGCTCAAAACATTACATTGTTGAAGACATGTATACCGTCAATCATCATGGGCTTAAACTGACGAAATATATCAGTATTGCAGATATATTTAATAACGTTTGTCTTTATATTACTGATGAAAGTATTGTAGATCTTGTCATAAATCCGACAGTCATGAAGGCCGATAAACTTCATTCACTCGGAATGAAGAGGCTTTGTCTTATAAGAGATACGATTTCTGATATTGAAGACTTTGTAGACGAAAACACCATGCGCAGCAAGCCTGATTATTTTGACGTTAGCCCGACCGCATATATGGATAATAATTTTGAAAAAACTTATCGTTCATTACTCGCCAAATATAAGGAAGACCATTTAATCAAATGAGAAAGGAATGAAAATGCAGGTAAAAAGAATAAGAGACCTTATCAAAGAAGGTCAGATACAGGTATTAGACGCAGAAAAAGGGTTTACTATCCGCGATCTTACGTCCGGATACATGAAAGACTCGGATGACGGATGTACGACCGACTCCGTCTTCGGTTTTGACGGAAAGCTCAACATCCGTCCGTCCTATCAGCGCAACTCAGTATACTCACAGTCAAAAAGAGATGCCGTGATCGAAACGATCCTGGAAGAATGTCCTCTTAATATCATCTACTGGGTCGACAAGGAAGACGGCACGTTTGAGGTGCTTGACGGACAGCAGAGGATCCTGTCTATCTGCAAGTATATCGCCGGCGAGTACGCCGTAGCGTCTGACGTATTCCCGACAGACCTTCCCCAGGACTTTCAGAACCTTGTCTTCAACATGCACGATATCGCTGAGAAGATTATGGATTATGAGCTCGAAATATATGTTTGTAAGGGGACGCCGTCCGAAAAGCTCAAATGGTTTCACCGTATCAATACAAGCGGAGAGCCGCTGAACGAACAGGAACTTCGGAATTCTTCTTATACCGGGAAATGGCTCACGGACGCCAAAGCCAGGTTCTCTTCAAAAAGCGGACGCGGAGTCAAACTTGCCGAAGAACATCCTGACACATATCAAATTGAACCTCTTCTGAGTGGATCATGGAACAGGCAGGAATATCTTGAGACAGCTCTTCTTTGGGCAGCAAGACATGAAGGGTTTACCAGCAAGAACGCTATTGAGGAGTATATGCTGAACCACTGTAAAGACAATGACGCTTCTGCCCTCTGGCAGTATTATTCCCGCGTCCTTGAGTGGGTCAGGAGCAAATTCACTACATACAACAAGGTCATGAAGGGCATTGACTGGGGCGCTGTTTACGAAGATTATGAGAATGGATGTCTTGATAACAACATCATCCACAAAAGCGCCGACGATATCAATAAAGATATTATCAGGCTCATGGATGACGATGAGATCACCGCTAAAATGAAGGGTATCATCCAGTATGTTATATATGGAGACGGGAAATATCTTCAGCTGCGGCAGTTCGATGAAAAGACTGCGAGGATCGTATACGAGAAGCAGGGACATAAGTGTCCGTACTGTGTCAAGAATGGCAATAACAAAGAATATGCCTTTAAGGAGATGCAGGCGGATCACATCAAACCCTGGAGCAAAGGCGGCAAGACTGTCGAAGATAACTGCCAGATGCTTTGTGCTTTTCATAACGGAAGCAAGGGGAATTCCTGGTAAAAATATAGTTAAAACAAGATCACGGAACATACAGTTTAATGCGCTGCATGGATTATAAAAACCAGCTTATGATCTAAAATCATAGGCTGGTTTCTTTCTTTTACATTGTCATACTGTTCACAGGCAGAGCCTTTCGTAACCCTTCCGGATGATCCCTGCCATCAGTTTCCGCCTTTTAGTGAGGAATTCCTGATACGGCATGTTCT
>CADCPK010000029.1 GCA_902803215.1 uncultured Lachnospiraceae bacterium | reverse complement strand
GCCGCAGGACGTGCTGCTCCCGGCCTCGGTCTTCCCTGTCCCGGACGCTGCGGACGCTTTTCGCCCGGCTCACGTTTTCTGCGGCCCGCGTCGCTTGCGTTCTGCGCGTGATATACACGGATAATATTCTTTTTTCTCCGCGGTGCTTCTTCGTTCTTTATTTCATTCGATTCTGACATTATTTTTTTATCTTCCTTTGGAGTCTCCAATGTGTTTAATAGCTCCTTTCCCGAATTGGTAGGTTGACATTCACTTTTATATATTCATCCTGCACATCGATCAGCATTGATCGACAGACGCAAGAATTGCTTTTGCAAGTCCCTCATCATTCACGGCGATCACAGCTCTCTGCTGCCTTCCTATCGCATGTCCGAGGGTTTCTTTGTCCGAATATTTTCGGAATTCAACATGATACCAGGCACAGCTGTTCCTGAATTTTTTCTCCGTGTTAAAAGAGGCATCTTCTGCAGCGATCACCAGATATGCCTTGCCCGTCTTGATCGCTTTCTCCACAGCAAATTCGCCGCTTTCCACTTTTCCTGCCCTTGCGGCAAGTCCGGCAAGAGAAAGAACTTTATCAGCTTTCATTTAGTTTGTCCAGCTCCTTTTTCAGTTCACCATAGATCTCTTCCGGTATCGGAGTTTTTAAAGAGCGTTCCAGCCCCCTGTTCTTCAAGGCTTTTGCCAGACAGTCGGCCGATCGGCAGATATAAGCTCCTCTTCCGTTTTTGCGTCCCGTCATATCGAGGACGATCTCTTCCTCGGCGGTACGTAAAACACGGATCATTTCTTTCTTACTTTTCATCTCCCTGCAGCCGGTACACTGCCTCAAGGGAACTTTTCCTTTTCCGCTCATCAGGCTTTATCCGCACCTCCGTCGTCTGCCCCGGCCTCTTTGCCGGTCAGTTCGGGATTCTCATTGTAGTCTTCATCATCCGTATACCGATCGTCATACGATGCGTCGTCGGCATACTCTCCGTCCTCGTCGTAATACCCGTCCTCATCGTAATATTCGTCATCGTCATAATACTCATCTTCGTAAAGATCGCCTGCGTCACGGGCCTGCGTCTCATTTTTGATGTCGATCTTGAATCCTGTCAGCCTGGCTGCCAGACGGGCATTTTGTCCTTCCTTGCCGATCGCAAGCGAAAGCTGATTGTCGGGAACGACCACCAGAGCGGTCTTTTCATCGGGATCTGCCAGAACAGCAATGACCTTAGCCGGGCTCAGCGCATTCTCTATCAGAATCGCCTGGTTCTCATCCCAGTTGATGATATCGATTTTTTCACCGCGAAGCTCATTGACTATCGCGTTAACACGAATGCCGTTGGGGCCTACGCATGCGCCGACCGGATCGACGTCGGGATCCTTGCTGTATACCGCGATCTTGGTACGGGACCCGGCTTCACGGGCGATCGCCTTGATCTCGACTGTGCCGTCTCGCACCTCGGCGACCTCGGACTCGAAGAGCCTCTTGACCAGCCACGGATGTGTCCTTGATACGGAGATCCTTGGTCCCTTAGGCGTATCCTTGACATCCAGAATATAAACTTTGATCCTCTCGGTAGGCTTGAAGGTCTCGCCCTTCACCTGTTCGTTTTCACTCAATGTGGCATCGACCTTGCCCAGGTTGATGCTGATATTGTGGCCGTTCACTCTCTGAACAACGCCGGTAACCATCTCTTTCTCGATTCCGTAATACTGATCGTAGAGGACTTTTCGCTCCTCCTCACGGATCTTCTGAAGAATGACGTTTTTTGCGTTCTGTGTAGCGATCCTGCCGAACTCTTTGGACTGGATCTCCACTTTTACCACATCGCCGATCTCGGCGTTGGTATTGATCTTTTGCGCATCCAAGAGCGAAATCTCCAGCGCCGGATCATCCACCGCCTCAACCACCGTACGGTCAGCGTATACACCGAAGTCGCCTGTCTCAGGGTTTATCGTAACGTGCACGTTGTCCGCTTTGCCAAAATGGTTTTTGCAGGCCTGGATCAGAGACTGTTCGATAGCCTCAAGCAATGTATCTTTGCTTATATTCTTTTCTTTTTCAAGAATATCCAGCGCTTCTATCAACTCTTTGTTCATTTTTTCCGTTTCCTCCTAAAAGTCAATTGCAAGCCTCACCAGGGCTGTATCCTTTTTTTGAAAAGTGATGTCCGCTCCGTCCTCTTCGATCGTGACGGTATCCGCATCATATGCCTTTAATATCCCGCAGAATTCTTTTCGTTTATCGATCGGCCGGTAGGTTCTGACTTCGATCAGTCTGCCCAGACTGCGCTGATAATCTTTCTCTTTCTTCAGCGGTCTGTCCAGACCGGGCGAGCTGATCTCCATGATGTAGCTGTCTTCGATAAAGTCTTTCTCATCCAGCTTTTCGCTGAACTCACGGCTGACTGCCTCACAGTCATTGACTGTGATCCCTCCCGGCTTATCGATATAGCCGCGCAGGTACCATGTGCCGCCTTCCTTCACATACTCCACATCTACCAGCTCAAAGCCTTTGGATTCCACGATAGGGGCAAGAAGCTCCTCCGCTTTTTTCTCATACGTTTCGCGTCTGCTCATTTTCCCACCTGCCTTTCTCTTTACGATTTAAAAGAACGTCCGAAATACGGACCGATTGTTACTGTTCACAGTGAAGCGGCTGCGAACAGTAACGACTGATTTCCATGCAACAAAGAAGAGTGGACTGCCGTCCACTCTTCTGCCTCGTTTCATATGATTCCTGTATATTCTAGCACTTACCGCGCGAGAATGCAATAGAAAAATTCACGTCCGGTCCCGTTTTCCCAAACTGTCATCGCCTCGGTCTTACGCCCGTTCCTCCGCGTTTGCCGGGTTTGATCTTGTTCAGTGTAAGCGGTTTTCCTGCATATTCAATAGTACATTCGGTGCGGGTCTCCAGCAGGTAGACATGCTCCAGCGTTTCCCCGTCCTTCAGCTTAATGCCTTTTGTACCGGCTGCATTCTTTTTCATCACGGCCAGTTCGCTCGTCGGGAATCTGAGGAATGCGCCGCTGCTTGCTTCAAGCACGACCTGCTCCATCCCGTCTGCCGCACCGACAAACACCAGACGATCGTCCTCGGGCAGCTTAGTCGAAGCGATCGTCCTCTTGGTGGAAACCAGTTCCTCCCCCGAGGTAAGTTTGACCAGACCGGTACTCGATGCGAACAGCAGCATGCGGTCCTTCACTTCGGACAGCGGCGCGACATAGATGATCTGTTCTTTGGCGCTGTCATAATTGCTCACGTTGTCCACAGGGATACCCTTGTCACGGAAGCGGACGAGCTTAAGATCTTCTGCCCTGACCGTATGCATCTTCCCGTCATCGGTAAAAATGCAGATCCGGTCCGTATTCATGCATCGGAAGATATAGCGATATCCGGAATCCGCGGCCTCTTTGTTTCTCTCGTAGGCGGCTGTATCGATCAGCTTAATGTAGCCGAATCTGTCCATCAGGAAGCATACTTCTGTCTCTTCCTGCTTTTTCTCTTCGTATACGGCCTCTTCCGCATTTTCGATCAACGTCTTTCGCGGAGTTCCGTATTCTCTTTTGATCTTATCCAGATCCTTTATGATCACAGCCGACATGGAATCGTAGTTGTTGAGGATATCTTCATATTCCGCCAGCCTTTTCAGCGTTTCGTCGTATTCTGCCTGCAGGGCCTCGATCTCCAGTCCGATCAGACGGTAGAGTCTCATCTCGAGGATCGCATTCGCCTGTTTTTCGGAAAAGCGCAGTTTGGACGCGGCTTTTTCGGAGGCTTTGGTTTTGAAGCGAATACCTTCGGTGACACCGTCCACCAGGCACTTTTTGACCTGTTCTCTGCTTTTGCTGCCGCGGAGGATCTCGATGATCAGATCGATCACATCACACGCCTTGATCAGACCTTCCTGGATCTCTTTCTTTTCTTTTTCCTTTTCCAGAAGAGTCGTATATTTTCGGGTCGTTATGTCAAAGAGGAAGTCTACATGATGCTCGATGATCTGCTTGAGGCTGAGTGTCTCGGGTTTTCCGTCAGCCACGGCCAGCATATTTACGCCGAAGGTGTCCTCAAGGCGCGTTTTCTTATAGAGCATGTTCTTCAGGTTTTCGACATCCGTATCCTTCCGGAGCTCCAGGACGATGCGGATCCCTTCCTTTGAAGACTGGTTGGAAATATCGACGATGTCGTTGGTCTTCCGTGTCTCGACAAGAGCAGCCACATCATTCAGGAATTTCCCGATATTGGCGCCAAGCATCGTGTACGGAATCTCTGTCACGACAAGCAGCTGCTTTCCGCCCTTCTGCTTTTCGACCTCGACCTTGCCGCGCAGCCGCAGCTTTCCTGTCCCGGTCTCGTAGATGGAAAGAAGGTCGTCTTTGTTTACCACGATCCCGCCCGTCGGAAAATCCGGACCTTTCAAATACCGGAGCAGTCCCTTGACCGTGATATCGTTATTCTTCATATAAGCTTTGACCGCATCGATCACTTCGCCCAGATTGTGGGTGGGGATGCTGGTCGCCATACCGACCGCGATTCCGTCGGCTCCGTTCACAAGCAGATTCGGAATACGGACAGGAAGGACCGTCGGCTCCTTTTCCGTCTCATCAAAGTTCGGCATGAAGTCGACCACGTTCTTGTCAAGATCCGCAAGGAACACTTCCTGCGTCAGCTTTTCCAGCCTTGCCTCGGTGTAACGCATGGCGGCGGCGCCATCGCCTTCGATCGAACCGAAATTTCCATGTCCGTCAACCAGTGTACGGCCCTTTTTGAAATCCTGAGCCATCACCACCAGCGCTTCATAGATCGAGCTGTCGCCGTGGGGATGGTATTTACCCATTGTATCTCCGACTATTCTGGCACATTTTCTGTAAGGATGGTCATAGCGTATGCCGAGCTCGTACATGTCATAAAGTGTACGTCTCTGCACAGGCTTAAGCCCGTCCCTCACATCCGGAAGAGCCCTCGAAACGATTACACTCATCGCGTAATCGATGTAGGATTTCTGCATCACTTCCGAATAGTCGGTGCGTATGACATTTTCTTCCTTTGTTTCCATAGAGTTCCTTTCATATATGATCAGATATCCAGCTCCGCGTCGCGGGCATGCTCATAGATGAACGCCTTGCGCGGCGGAACCTCGCTTCCCATCAGCACCTCGGTCACGCTCGATGCAAGCCTTGCATCCTCAATTTCCACCTTTTTCATCCTGCGTGTCTCGGGGTTGAGAGTGGTTTCCCAAAGCTGATCGGCATCCATCTCGCCGAGGCCTTTGTATCTCTGCAGCGTAAAGCTGCCGGGTTTGTGCTTCCTGCGATATCTCTCCAGCGCCTTATCATCGTAAAGATATTCTTCCGCCCCTTTTTTGGGCATTACTTTGTAGAGCGGCGGCATGGCAATGTAGACATGTCCCTCGTAGATCAGTTCGGGCATAAAGCGATAGAACAGGGTGAGAAGCAGCGTCGAGATATGCGCTCCGTCCACGTCGGCATCGGCCATGATCACGATCTTGTCATATCTCAGTTTGGTGATATCAAAATCGTTGCCGTAACCTTCCGAGAAGCCGCAGCCGAAGGCATTGATCATCGTTTTGATCTCTGCGTTGGCAAGCACTTTATCGATCGTAGCCTTCTCCACGTTCAGTATCTTTCCGCGGATCGGCAGGATTGCCTGATAGTTTCGGTCCCTCGCGGTTTTGGCCGAACCGCCTGCCGAATCTCCCTCTACGATAAAGATCTCGCAGAGAGCCGGATCTTTCTTCTCACAGTTGGCCAGTTTTCCGTTGGAATCGAAGGAATATTTCTGCTTTGTCAGCAGATTGGTCTTTGCTTTTTCTTCCGTCTTTCTGATCTTTGCGGCCTTCTCCGCGCAGGAAAGGACCGTCTTAAGCGTCTCCAGATTGCGGTCGAAGAATAATACCAGCTGTTCACCGATCACCTTGCTGCACACTCTGGAGGCATCGGGATTATCCAGCTTGGTCTTCGTCTGCCCCTCAAAACGCGGCGCCGGGTGCTTGATCGATACCACAGCGGTCATGCCGGTTCTGATATCGGCTCCGGTAAAGTTGGGATCTTTTTCCTTGAGAACGCCGAGTTCGCGGGCATAATTGTTCATCACCGAAGTGAAGATCGTTTTGAAGCCCGTGAGATGTGTGCCGCCTTCGGCATTAAAAATATTGTTGCAGAAGCCGAGCACATTTTCGCGAAATTCGTTGACAAACTGGAATGCCGCCTCTACCCGGATTCCTTCCGACTCCCCTTTGAGCAGGACAGGCTCGTGAAGAACCTGTGCATTGCGGTTCAGGTCACGGATATATCCGACGATGCCCTCGGGCTCGCAGTATTCTTCTCTCTGCGGTTCATCGCCGCGGAGATCCTCGAACAAAATGGTGAGTTTTGGATTCAGATAAGCCGTTTCGTGGAGACGGCTCTTTACCTCAGTGGCTGAGAATCTTGTCTTTTCGAATATCTCCGCATCGGGGAGAAAGTTGACCGTAGTCCCGGTCTGCTTGGTTTTTCCGATCTTTGGTAGGAGTCCGTTTTCCAGCGGAAGAACCGGCTCTCCCTTTTCATAACGGTCGTGGTGAATGCTTCCGTCTCTGCTGATGCGGATATCCAGATAAGCCGACAGCGCATTGACCACCGATGAACCGACGCCGTGAAGGCCGCCGCTGGTCTTATATACAGAATTATCAAATTTTCCGCCCGCATGCAGCGTGGTAAACACCAGCCGCTCTGCCGGCACACCTTTTTCGTGCATGTCGACCGGAATTCCGCGGCCGTCATCCTCCACCGTACAGGACCCATCTTTTTCGAGGGTCACGCGAATATGTGTGCAATAGCCCGCCAGGTGCTCATCCACAGCATTATCCACTATCTCATAGATCAGATGATTAAGTCCCTTGCGGGAAGTGCTTCCTATATACATACCCGGTCTTTTACGAACTGCCTCCAGTCCTTCCAGGACCGAGATGCTGGCAGCATCATAAGTATCGCTTTTTCTGGGCATTACTCTGATTACCTTCCTTTTTGTTTAATTTCATTGCGTTATCATAGCGCAAAACAGGTCGGTTTTGCAAGGGGCTGAAAAATTTTTCAAATTTTTCAAAAAAATGCTTGCATTTTCCGGGTCGGTATTATATACTAAACGAGTCGTTTGACAAGGCCAGTTGGTCAAGGGGTTAAGACGCCGCCCTCTCACGGCGGAAACACGGGTTCGATTCCCGTACTGGCTGTTAAAAAAAGGAAAGTCCGATGGATTTTCCTTTTTTTGTTTTTTGAAACAGGGAACACACGGGGACGTTTCTCGATGAGTAGATGGGGACGTTTCTCTCCGACTCATTTTTGCAAGCAAAAATGAG
>CADCPK010000028.1 GCA_902803215.1 uncultured Lachnospiraceae bacterium | reverse complement strand
TTTTTAATTGAGCAGCGACCTGTCCGCAAGATCCTTGAACCCGGGGGTTATATCGGTCACCTCGGAAGCGTTGTAGTAGCCCTGAGCGGCCAGATCATCCATCGTAGGAGGCTCACCGTTGCGGTCGAATTGCCCGGACATCAGCTGCGTTTTTTCGAACGAGGAGCCGTTCCAGAGCGCCTGATAGAGCTGGATACTTCCTTTATAACACTCTCTGAATACGATCCCGTTGCGATAGCCGCGGAGGTTATTGACATCGGCGTCATGCTCGACATCTCCCATATATTCCCACGAGCCGTTATTGATGCGGTAGATCCAGAACAGATGACTGTGCTTGTTTGTAAACTGATCAAAAATCAATTCTTTGACTCCGTCCCCATTGATGTCCAGAACCGTGTATGAAATACCGTTGTATGGCTCCTGGGCGCCGCAGGTATTGTGGCGGTTCGTGGCATCGGCGAAGACCGCATTATAATCTTCCAGAGAGGTATTATTATTTCCTACAGTTCCGCCGGACGCGTTATACACGTAATTCGGATCGCCGGCAGGATCGTCGTGTTCACAGATGAAGCCGATAATTCCATTGTAATCAGGCGCCTGCGCCACCATGTTTTCGGGCTCGTCGTTCAATATCCATTTACCTTGGTATTTGAAAATGCTGCATACATATTCCTGCACGCCGCCGTACTCGTAAGACGGTTCAGTGGGCCACCAGTATTTGCATGCCCAGTTGCCCGCATCAAGAAGAGAAGTACCGTAGGGATTGCCGTTTGCGTCGACCCAGTAGTAGTCTCTGCTGTTCAAATCGCGTTTTCCACCGATAAAGTATACTTTCCCGGACCAGTCATCTCTGCTCTGAAGCAGGCCGGTGAGATAATAATATTCAGTCTCCGAATCGATCGTGGCAAGATGGCCTCCCATATCTCTGCACCTCTGCAGCGCCTGGGGCCAGGTGTAGTTGCCGATGACAATTTCGTAGGTAGAAGCGGCTTTAACAGCGGATGCGCTTCCGAGTGAGACAGCGGCGGCCGCAGCAAAAACAGCCGCTGCGTAAAGCGGTGACATATATTTTGAGTTCATGTAGCTCTTCCCTCCCTTTATCTTGTGAATAACTATTTATATATTATCAAACCGGCAGAGTTTATACAATCACTTTTCATTTTCCGAAACATATGATATTCTGTTATAGAAACCGGACGAAACTTATATAAGGAGAGTTCACATGTATTGTGTTTATTGTAATCACCCGCTCAAGGGGGATGAGAAAGAATGTCCTTCCTGCGGTCGGCCTGCCGGCACATTTGTGCAGATCGAGGCTTTCAGGAATGGGAAGGGACAAAAAGCCGCAGCGGCGGCCCTTCCTGATCTGGCACTATCGGAGAGCCCGGAGGTTATCTCTGCAAAGATCGTCTCCATGGGAAAAGAGATAAAAGCATTGCGGCAGGAGAACGAGGGACTGAAGAAAGAGCAGGCTGAACTGCGCGCATTGATCGAAGAATGTCGGACTATGCCCGGAACTCGAGAAATCCCGGATGATGGAGGACGAGGTTCCAAACGCGGAGGCGGATTATTGTCCGCTGTACTGACTGCGGCCATAGCGGCGCTTATTCCGCTTGTTGCTCTGGTAATAATATATACCGGGTTAAGCAAAAAGAACGCCGACCTGGAACAGAAACTGCTGGGTACGACCAACAGTATAGAAGAAACGACCAAAAGGCTGGAAGAAACCGAGGCATCACTGAGCAAAGAAACCGAAGCATCCGTGCAGCATCCGGCAGATGTGATGGACGAAAAGATCGGGATCGCGCAGAAGAATATTACAAATATACAGGATACCTTGGACGAGCTTAAAACGGAGGTCGAAAATCTGAGAAAAATAATCAGAGGGGAAGATGTAACGGAGGAACCGGCGGAAGAGAGCGTGGAGAAAACCGAAGCTCCTGCCGGGGATACTTCGGAAGAGATATCTGAAGAAACTGCCCCGGATACTTCGGAGAAGATATCAGAAGAATCTGTTCGGAATCCTTCAGAGGAGCCCTCGGGAGAAACTCCTGCAGATACATATGCCGGAAATCCTGATGAGAACACTGAACAGTACACGCCCCGTTATCCGGGCGGGTATCCGGGTGGGTATCCGGACGGCTACCCCGCAGGGATCTGATCTGACATTCGATCTTCCGAAGAACTCCAAACATGCAGATAAGAAGGTGATTATATGACAAAAACGACCGACAAGTCCCCCTTCTACACCACCGCCGATTTTGAACCTCTCGTCATTGCCTGCGAAAGCAGGCCGGAAAACGGTGAGGACAGCTATTTTGCGGCAATCGCCGAGAATGCCGCATTCCTTGGCGTATTCGACGGCTGCGGTGGAAGCGGCGCCAGATCTTACGCGGTATATGGAGGAAAAACCGGGGCATACATCGCATCGAGGGTAGCAGCGGAAGCCGCGATGCACCGTTTTTGCGAATGGAATGATAACGAAAAACCGGGTGCGCCTCCCATAGATCAGCTGAAAGACGATATTGACGAGGCGCTTACGCAGTATCGCAATGAAGCCGAAGCTCATACTACGCTCCTCGGAAGCCTGTCGAAAGAGTTTCCCACGACAATAGCTTCGGAATTTATCATGCCCGACCCCGAGGATGATAACGTGCTGAAAGTGGATTTTGTATGGGCAGGCGATTCCCGATGTTATGTGCTTACACCGGCGGGACTCCGCCAGGCTTCTGTCGATGATCTGAGTGTGACGGATGCATATCACAATCTGCGGGAGGATGCAGCCCTGGTCAACGTGATTTCGGCCTCACACGATTACAAGATCAACGAACGGAAGTTAAAAATACGAAAACCATGCATCCTTTTCAGCGCCACGGACGGCTGCTTCGGCTATCTAAGAACGCCGATGGATTTTGAACGGGTGCTGATCGGCACTCTGCTGAGTGCAAAATCCGTTGTGGAATGGAAGGAATATCTGACGAGAGAGATCGGGAAAATCGCCGGGGATGATTATACTCTGTGTGCTCTCGCGTTTGGATTTGGAAGCTTCGAAAACATGCAGCTGCAGTTCATGCAGAGGATGCAGTATCTGGAGTCGGCATATCCTGCGAACGAAACGAACCCCGAAGCGCTCGAGGCTATGTGGAACAGCTACAAGGAATCTTATCAGATAAAGGTTCCGGAAAGATAAAACAAAAATGGATATAAATGGATATATACTGGAGGGAGACCTGCAGACGACAGGCGGCGGCAACTGCCGATGGGGATTTGCCCAAAAAGGAGGAAAACGGTTCTTCATCAAAGAACTGCTGACACCGGTCTATCCCACGGATGACGTGGAAATATCGGACAGGATCCGTGAAATAAAAAGAAAAGGATGTGCGGATTTTGCACATCGCCAGGCTCTTATCTATAAAGCCATAAACGAATATTCTGACGGTGCACTTGTCCACATTCATGACTTTTTCCGCTTCGGCAGCCACTTCTATGTCACCATGCCCGCGATCGAAAGCCTTCCCGAAGGAGTGACACGAACGGAAAGCTTTTCCATGGAGGACAGATGCCGCGTATGTCGTCTGCTGCTGTCAGCCGTTGCGAGTCTGCACAGCGCCGGTCTTACCCACGGCGACCTGAAGCCGGCCAATATACTGATGACAAAGCTGCCTTCAGGCCACATAACCGCTCGGATCATCGATTTTGAGGATTGCTATTTTACGTCAGAAATACCCGAGCCCGGCGATAGTGTAAAAGGAGATCAGCGCTATATGGCGCCGGAGACATTCCTTCTGATGACCGGAGAGGAGATAAAACTTACGCAGGCGGTGGATGTGTTCTCTTTGGGCCTGATCATACACGAGATGCTGACCGGAAAATTCCCCAAATATGATGATCAATACGATTATCCGTTTGAGGCGGCTATTTCGGGCAGTCCGCTGATGATCCTGCGCCGCAGACTGCCTGCCCCGTATGACACGATCCTTCCCCGGATGCTGGCGACAGAGCCCGAGAAGAGGATCACGCTTGAAGAAGTCCTGAAGGTCTTCGGAGCCAAAGTGCGTGAACCGAAAACAGAAACGCCGGATGTAAAGGGACCTAAAACGCGGTATGATCCACCGGTGCGGGAAGATCCGGACGGGCCGCGCCGCCCGAGACCGGCTTCGGAAATTTTTAAAAAAGCCAGTGATCTTTGATGGCAGCGCAGCACATCGGCGGATACATTATAACCGGCCGGCAATGATATACAAAAGGAGATAAAAATGAACGTTCAGAAGATGATGAAGTACAATGTAGACCTTGCTTTCTGTATCGATGCAACGGGCAGTATGGGACCGGTTATCGACAGGGTAAAAAAAAATGCACTGAATTTTTACAAAGACGTCATGGATTCCATGGAAGAGAAGCATAAGAGCATCAATACACTTCGCGTGCGTATCATCATGTTCAGGGATTATTATGCAGACCATGATAATGCAATGATGACCACTGACTTTTTTACTCTCCCTGAAGAAGCGGAGCTGTTCGGAGAGGCTATAGACAGCATTGAGCCGAGCGGCGGCGGAGACGAGCCCGAAGACGGTCTGGAGGCGCTGGGATATGCGATTCGCTCCGACTGGAGCAACGAAGGGATAAAAAACCGAAGCGTCATCGTTGTCTGGACAGATGCATCTACGCATCCTATCGGCTATGCTTCTGATGAACCGAATTATCCGCGCGGCATGGCCCGCAGCTTTTCCGAGCTGACCGAGTGGTGGGGCGATGAGCAGATCGAATCTCCTTATATCAAAGATAATGCAAAGCGGCTGATCCTTTTTGCTCCTGCTAAGCCGTACTGGACCGATATATCCCGGTCCTGGAACAGGGTACTTCATTATCCTTCCAAGGCGGGTAAAGGGCTTGAAGAAGTTACGTATATGGAGATCATTAACGCAATTTCGAACAGCATCTGATCTGTGACTTTAAGGAGGCAGATGTACATGAACTGCTTTGCACATACATTGTTATCCGCAGATATGTTCTCGAACGATTCCCCGATCGGAATGTTTTTGGACAGGCTGGGAAATGATCCTACACTGCAGATGCTGACCGCTATTCTTGTTATGCTCATGGCAGCAGCTGTCATTGTATTTGTGGTGGGCAGGAAGGCAGGACTCGGAGACCCCCCCGGAGTTGATCCGGTAGATCCCCCCGGACCCATAGAAGATCCCATACCCGGATGGCCCGGATCCGGAGATGACCCGGGAGGGTCTACTTCCGGTGGCGGAGAACCCGGAACCGGCGGTGAGAGCCGTAAAGAGGAGAAAAAAGGTCCGTTTAAAAGGAGCCCTGATTTATCCCCCGTAGGCCCGGGACCGAAAGACCCGGGACCGAAAGACCCGGGACCGAAAGACCCGGGACCGAAAGGCCCGGATACGGACCCTTCGGGTCGCAGGACGCACGGAAGGGATAAAGAAACTGCTGCACCGGAAGTCGAAATGTTTTATACCTACAAGGAACCTGTCCGCGTCAGACTGTGTCCGTACTGCGGATGCGAAAACAGCTTTATGGCTCAGAGATGCGAGTGCTGCGGTGAAGATATGCTGCAGCGGAAAGGACGATACGAATGATTTGTGAATATTGCGGATACGAAATTCCCGGTAATAATAAATTCTGTATTAACTGCGGCAAACCTGTTGTGTCGAACAAACCGGAGCTCGACAGCGGCTGGGCGTGTGGTTCCTGCCATGCTCCGCTTACGCTGGGGGATAAGTTCTGTTGTGCCTGCGGAACGCCTGTCGCCTGGGATGATGATCAAACCGACCCGGCGGCTGCTGCTCCGGTGGCCTGGGGCGCCGCAGGCGATGAACCGATAAGAGAGCACTACCCTGCGGGATGGCCTGATGATGATTATGAAGAAGATGATGAAGCTACTGTAGCTCTCGGCTCGCATCGAGAATACGATGATACCGAGGCCTATGACCCGGGCTTTGGAGAACGGGGTTCTGTATCCGGCGGAGGACGCTATGGAGACCGTGATTTTGTACCGGACGGACCGGGCTTTGGAGAACGGTATCCCGGATTCGGCGGCGATGACTTTGGAGATGACGAAGATACGTCAAATATAGAGTCTCTTATTCCGCCGGAGTTTGGCTACGATAGTGATCCTTTCGGCGCGCCGGGGCGCGGAGGACGCTACGGCGATGACTGGGAGCCGGTCGATCCGAGAGATTGGAAGGGTGGAGAACCGACGGTACCCGGTGGACCGGGAAGAGGACCGGCAGGTTCGCCGATTCCTCCTGTAGAGGATTATGATGATACGACAGGTACGCGTCCTAAGCTCATGGGCGACCTGACCGGCGAGCGCCCGGCAAGACCCGCAGCCGGGTACGGAAAACCCAAACATTTTAAGAAACCTCAGGATTTTTAACGGAAACGGTTTGGAACAGATACCTTTGATATACAGATGACAGCAGGAGGAGACCGATGATCCGAGAAATGGTAGCAGTGATAGATTTTGGCGGCCAGTACAATCAGCTGATCGCGCGCAGAGTAAGAGAGTGCAATGTGTATTGCGAGATTCATTCCTACAAAACAGATATTGAAGAGATCAGGAAGCTGAATCCCAAAGGCATCATACTTACCGGCGGTCCGAACAGCTGCTATGAGGAAGGTGCGCCGACCTGCGGAGCAGAGCTCTTTTCACTCGGGGTGCCGGTTCTGGGCATCTGCTACGGAGCGCAGCTGATGACACACGTCCTGGGAGGAAAAGTGGACAAGGCGGACTTCAGGGAGTACGGCCGTATCGAGGTTTCGGTGGACACTGCTTCTCCGTTGTTTTCCGGCGTGAATGAAAAGACCATCTGCTGGATGAGCCACAACGATTATATTGCGGAGCCCGCTCCCGGCTTCAGTATTTCCGCACATACAGAACATTGTCCTGTTGCGGCGGCTGAGAACAGAGAGGCGGGGCTCTATGCTGTGCAGTTTCATCCCGAGGTACTTCACACACAGGAAGGCAGGACCATGCTTCGGAACTTCGCTTATGGTGTGTGCGGGTGCTCCGGAGACTGGAAGATGGATTCTTTTGTCGAGGAGTCAATAAGGACGATCCGTGAAAAAGTCGGAGACGGTAAGGTGCTCTGTGCGCTTTCGGGCGGTGTGGATTCGTCCGTAGCGGCGGTCCTTCTTTCCAAAGCGGTCGGTAAAAACCTGACATGTGTGTTTGTGGACCACGGCCTTCTTCGCAAAAACGAAGGGGATGAGGTGGAGGCCGTTTTCGGGCCTTCCGGTGATTACGATCTGCATTTTATCCGTGTGAATGCACAGGAACGATTTTACAGCAGACTGCGCGGAGCGACAGAGCCCGAGGAAAAGCGGAAGATCATCGGAGAAGAGTTCATCCGTGTGTTTGAAGAAGAGGCAAAAAAGATCGGCGCCGTTGATTTTCTTGTCCAGGGAACCATCTATCCCGACGTTGTGGAGAGCGGCGTCGGCGGCGAGTCCACGGTGATCAAATCGCATCACAACGTGGGCGGCCTGCCGGATTATGTCGATTTTAAAGAGATCATTGAGCCTTTGCGGATGCTTTTTAAGGACGAGGTGAGGGAAGCGGGGCTGGAGCTTGGCCTGCCTCCGCATCTGGTGTTCCGCCAGCCGTTCCCCGGCCCGGGGCTGGGTGTCCGCATCGTGGGTGAGGTTACCGCCGAGAAGGTGCGCATGGTGCAGGACGCCGACGCGATCTGGCGCGAGGAGCTTGCGGCAGCAGGTTGGGACAAAAAGGTGAACCAGTATTTTGCCGCGCTCACCAACATGCGGTCCGTGGGTGTCATGGGCGACGAGAGAACTTACGACTACGCGGTCGCGCTTCGCGCTGTGACCACGACCGACTTTATGACCGCCGAGAGCGCCGAGATTCCCTGGGAGGTGATCGGCCGCGCAACCAACCGGATCGTGAATGAGGTGGAGCATGTGAACCGCGTGCTGTATGATTGTACGGGGAAGCCGCCGGCTACGATAGAGTTTGAGTGAAACAGGGGGAAACACACGGGGACGGTCCTTTTGTGCGCAGTGACTCACTGCGCACAAAAGGACCGTCCCCGTGTGTTTCCCCCTGTTTCACCCCTGCAGCTCCCGCAGCTCCGGATTCACCGCCTTCTCAGGAGTTGTTTCCGCGATGTACGCAGCCAGCTCCCTGAGCGCCTGCGGCTGATCGTCACCATTTCCGTGAATGTAGAAGTAGAGCGTGGCGGCTTCGTCATCGGATCCTTCGGAGAGGTTCGCTGCGCCGCATTTCTTAAGCGTATATAACATCTTTCCTTCGGCGTACGGGTCGAAAGAAGTGATAAAAACAGCCCGGTCGAGAATTCTGCCGGCCTGTTTTTCTTCTACACAGGCTTCCATAAAGACGCCGCGAAGATCGGAATCCGCCGGCATGCTGATTTTTCCGACATTGAGATTTCGAACCTTCACTTCTTTGTCGAGGATGGTGCTCAGTATGATCTCGGCCGCTCTTGGACCGTGCTCGGGATGATTTATCACTGAGCTGAATAGAGGGTAGTCGATAAGGTTTAAATTATTTTCTTCCATAGTAATATATCTCCAATTATGTTTTCTTAAGGCAAGGACCGTACCCGTGTTTTTGAAAAAATGAGTCAAAAAGATACGTCCCCGTTGACTCAAAATTGAATATAGTGTAATAGCAAATGAAAGTCAAGGGGAGGGAGAGCGGATTAACCGTTCTCCCTCCCCTATATTTAAAATTTAAAGATTCAGATTATTTTTTGTAGTCCCATGCATGCTTTCCGGCCTCAAGATCGGCACGGATCTCGGACACACGCTTATCAGAAAGTTTGTAGAAGATAAGCGGCAGGCAGGAGATGATAGCGATGATCGCCGGCAGCATGTTAACCATGAAGTTGATTCCCAGCTTGGTGGAAGCAGCCTGCTCAACGTTCGGCACATATCCGACAGCTTCAAGAAGAAGAACTACGGGAGCACAGATTGCGGTTGCCAGCTTAACACCAAAGCTCAGCATGGATGCTGCAAGACCTTCCTGACGTTTGCCAAGCTTCCAGTCGCCGTATTCCAGAGAATCGCCGACCATACCATAGCAGATGGCAGGAGCACCGAAGCCAAGAGAACCGACGAAGGAAACACCGATCAGGTAGTACGGGTTGCTTGTGGGGTTCAGGAACAGCAGGACAAAGCCGATAGCCATCACGCCGTTCATGATAAACATATAGTTTCTCTTACCGAATACCTTGGTTCCCCACGGAACGGTAAGTGTACCGACCAGCTGGCCGACTGTCATTGCAGTGAACATGGTCGCGATATGCTGCGGACCGCCTACTACATAAATTACATGGTAAACAAGAATTCCATAACGTCCGGTAACGCAGATGGTTCCGAGAACTGTTGCAAGGACTACCATCAGAAGCTGGTCATTCTGAACAAGGCTCTTCATGTTGCTGATGAAAGAAGTCTTTTCAGCGGGAGCGTTGCTGTGCAGTTTGTCTGTGTAGGTTTCTTTACAGATCGCTGCACATGCCCAGAATACAGGGATCAGTACCAGAGAGAAGATGACGGTTGCCACAAAAATAGCCATGACCGTCAGCCATTTTTTCACCATTTTCATTTACAGCAGAACTGAAACGAAGAATGAGGGGCATGGCGACCATCGAAAGGATGATGCCTATGATGGAAGCACCGGTGCTTCTGGCTGTAGCAAGAAGCTGTCTTACACGTGAATCAACGGCGATAACGTTCAGCAGCGCCTGATAAGCGATGGAGCATGCGGTATAAGCCATGCCGGCGCCGATATAACAAAGACCACAGAGAAGTATCTTCAGAGCACCCTGTACCGGGAAAACGGTAAACGTCAGGATGTTGAAGATCGCCAGGAAAGGCGGAGCAAACATCAGATACGGACGGAACTTACCCCAACGGGAATTGGTCTTGTCTGCAATCTGACCCATCATCGGGTCGTTGATCGCATCCCAGATACGCGCGATGAGCACGATGGCCGAAATGGCGGCACCGGTAAGTCCGACGATGTCGGTGTAGAAGATGTTGAGGTAGTTGTTGATCATGTACCAGCTCATCTGGCAGCCCACTTCACCGAGACCGTAGCCGATCATCAGCTTGGGGGAGGCTTTTTCATGCTGTACATAATTTGCAGATTTACTCATTTGCCTTTCCTCCTGAAATATTATTTGGAACAGCGTTCCGTGTTATGAATTCATAATATCATTAAATAAGCGACATTACTTCTTGATTGCACTATTTTTAATTACAAATGTTGCAAATGCAGATGGATAGAATGCTTATTACGCAATAATATCATCGAATCTGTTGCAAAACATACAATTGACCTTCTGCTTTGTTGGGGCTATAATACTTACTGATATAAACAGCTCTTGCTTTTTAGAAAGGAGATCACACTTTTATGAAGAAGAAAGCAGTACTTATGATGGCAGCAGTTATGACTCTGGCACTTGGCAGCATGGGTGTTTACGCAGAAGAGGCGGCAACAGAGGAAGTTGCAGCAGAAGAGACCGCAGCTGAGGAAACAGCGGAAGAGCCGGCAGAGGAAGACGCCGCAGCCGAAGAAACCGCAGAAGAGCCGGCAGAAGCAGATGCTGCAGCAGAAAAATCCGAGGGAGTCATGACATATGCAGAGTATGTCGAGGCAGAGCTCGAAACCGAGGTGGTTGTAGAGACCTATGTACAGGCTAAGCAGTCCTGGTGGGAAGACAAAGCAACTCTTTATACACAGGATGAGGACGGCGCTTATTTCATTTATCAGGCAACATGCTCCGAGGAAGATTTCGAGAAGCTGGTTCCCGGCCAGAAGATCAAAGTGACCGGTTACAAAACCGAGTGGTCAGGCGAGATTGAGATCGGCGATGCAACTATCGAGATCGAGGACGGAAATTATATTGCAGAGCCCCTGGATGTGACTGAGCTTCTGGGCAGCGACGAGCTGATCGATCATCAGAATCAGCTGGTTTCCTTCAAAGGCCTGACAGTGGAAGCAAAGACAGATGAAGAAGGAAATGAACACGCTTTCTTCTATAACTATGACAACTCCGGAGCAGAAGGCGACGATCTTTACTTTGATGCTTCCATCAACGGCGAGACCTACTCCTTCACGATCGAATCGTATCTGTGCGACGCCGAATCCGACGTTTACAAAGCAGTAAAAGAGCTGAAGGTCGGCGATGTGATCGACATGGAAGGCTTCCTGTACTGGTATGAGGGAGCAAATCCGCATATTACGGCGGTAACGGCAGCGGAATAATAAACACAGGGGGACGAAACACAGGGGGACGGTCCCCCTGTGTTTCGTCCCCCCTGTGTTTTTGGATGAAACGAGGAACCGTCCCCGTGTTTCATTTTTTAAGGATCACACTGTTACTTCCCGAGGGATAGCATGACACGTGCTGATACTCCCGTCTGATTACTGCATTTCTGGTGTAAGACCACATCTCTGTAAGTGTGACTTTTTTGTCAGAATTTTTGTCGGCAGGTATTTTGCCGGTGTAGGTGCCTCCGGGGAAGGAACAGCCGGCGCCACCTACGAAGTAGCGGGTGAACACACCGCCGTATGCGCCGTTGATCCGCGATTCATACGTGTATTCTCCCTTTGAACCTCCGGTCAGGACCAGAAACTTACTGTTTCGAAGTTCGCCGTTTTTCTCTGTGCTATCATCATCTTTGATAACGGTGCTGTCAGAGTCTGCCATTGCAAATTCATCAACTACAAACTGATTAAAGACCTCGGGAGTGAATTCGCCTTCGGCGCTCTTATAAATGGCATTGCCGCCATAGCAGCTGTCCAGAACAACGATTACTTTGCCCGGGATTTTCTTGAGGGCACTTGCAAGATCATTCATATACAGGAGAGAAGAATCTGCTCCGGCCAGATAAGCTTTGCTTGTATAACGGTTGTAGCCTCCGTGACCACTGTAGAAGAACAGCGAAACATCGGAGCTGCTCGCCCCGCTGAACGTGTATCTGATCGCATTCAGCATCTGAGACTTTGACATATCCTGCTTAATCGTAGTGGTGTAATGATAATTTCTGAGCGTTTTCGCCATCGCATTGACGTCGTTCTTCGGTCCCTTAAGATCGGTTACACGCGGATCTTTATAATTACTGTTTCCTACCAGAAGTGCGCGATATTTTGTCACCCGGGCTTTGGTTTTAACTGTTGCAAATGTTGTATACGCACTGTAATTGATCTTCAGTTTCCCGTTGACCTTATAGCGATAAAATGCACGGATACGGTAATAATACGTGGTATTTGCGGAAAGTCCGGAAAGTGTTGCAGATCTGGCAGAGGCTTTGCTGAGCGTAGCTTTTTTGAATGTACCTTTCTTTTTGCTGAGATCATTCTTTGATTTTGCGTATTCGATCTGGTATCCCGAAACTTTGCTGCAGCTATATGCGGGCTTCCACTGAATCTTTATGCTGCTTGCGGAGGCTGCCTGTGCTGAAGTGACTTTAGCCGGCGGAATACGCACGATCCTGGGTTTGTTGCTCACACGGCTTGAACGGTAATTGCTGTCAGTCGCATAAACGGAATATACGTAGGATTTTCCCCATCCGGATTTGGAGGTGGTGTCAATAATATTCGTCTGGGAACCGTAACACCAACCGATATATTTGGTGCCTTTTCCGGCTTCGTAGCGGTAAAAGTCATAATACAGTACACCGCTTTGCTTCTTTAACTTGATGCCTACCCCGTTGTTGCTGTTGTAAAGTGAGATGATCTGCGGCGTGCTCACCGCTTTTGCCACCGATCCCGCGCTGTCCTTAATGACCGTCGGGCGCGAGCCTGTTTGAATGAAGGCTGCTTCTTCGGCGTTCGCGCTTACTGCGGCGAGGATCATGACTATGAGCACGCTGAACAGTAATAATAATCTTTTGCCTCTTTCCTTCATTGTGTCCTCCTTTCCGGTGCTTTGGCTGTTATGCTGCTATGCCAATTTCATTCCTGATAATTGAAGCAGATATTTGTTTTTTATTATACCTTATATCGTTTATCGGGGGCAAGTATAACTCACGGATTTTTCGGAAAAAAGCCGGGAGTGTCAGATGCTGTGAACATTGTTCATAATTTGTTCACGGTACCTGACACCGTGAACAGGAACTTTGCTTCTACGACCATAGATTCCGGCTGTGATAAGCTACCGACATAGAGATAAGTACTACCGACAAGATACAAAAGAGGCGGCAATTATCTCGTAAATATTCTGCTGCTTGCGCAAGCGTCTTTCCGGCAACCGCAACGGACAAGAAGATCACCCGGAAGTCTACAAATACATCTGTTGTAAAAGTCGATTCCAACAGAAATGTTACCGCTGTCGGCCGCGAAACAGCATGGATTCAGGCGAAGTCAAGTAACGGCATGTGCACAAGCTGCCACATTACCGTCAAATAACCAAAAACGAAAAGGGCGGGGGAAGGAATCATGAGCACAACAAACTGTTTTTCGTGTGGTAACGCAATTTCAGACAGGCAAACATTCTGCACCAAATGCGGAGCGCCTGCAATACGAAAGTGTCCGAGATGCGGGGCAAAGTTTGCCGGGAACGTGCAGGCCTGCAGCAAATGCGGCCTTGACGCAGTCCTGATGAGTGATGCGATGCTGGTTCGGCTGGCCGCCGAACAGAATCAGACAGCCATCACCAAACTTTATGAAAAAACGTACAAAAGGTACTATATGATCTGCAGAGAGATGCTGCAGAGCCGTTCGAGCGGAGATGCGGAGGACGCGCTTCAGGACGCGTATGTAAAAATGTTTTCGTCCCTTGACAAGCTGGACGATGTGACAAAATTTGAAGCCTGGGGTGCAACCATAGTTCGTAATACATGTCTGGATATACTGCGGAAGAACAGCCCTGTTCTTTTTGATGACGAGGCGCTTATGGATGCCATCGATTATACACCGACACGTGTGTATGCCTCGTTCGAAGATGATCCTTCCGAGTACTTCGACCAGAAAGAAGTGTCTGTGCTGGTGAATCAGATGCTGCTTTCTTCGCCCGAGGAGCAAAGAATTTGCATCATGATGTATTACTCCCAGGATATGAGCGTGAAGAATAGAGCGAGCTCAATATTTCTGAGAATACCGTAAAAAGCAGACTGAAATACGGCAGAGCCAATATTGAAAAACAGGTTCTCAAGATGGAAAAAGAGCAGGGGATCCGTCTGCACAACCTGCTTCCATTCCCGTTCTTTATTGCTGCGCTTACTGCATATACTTCGGAAGCAGAAGCTTCTGTACTTGTATCGGAAGCGACAAAAGCGGCTATTCTTCATATGGCTGCGGCAAAGGCGCTGACAGCAGGGGCATCGGGCGCTGCCGGGGCGTCAGGTGCTGCGGGAACAGCGGGAGGCTCTGCAGCTGCTGCGGGGCAGCAGACCGGCGGCAGTGCAATTGCAAATGCTGTGAAGAGTGCTATAGCTTTCGCCAAAGAAAAGCTCACCGGAGCCTCGGCAGGAAAGGCGGCTGCGGTTGCTAAGAAAGTGCTCACGAGCAGCATTGCCATCAAAGGCGTCGAAGTTCCTTCCGGCGTAGTGATTATCGGAGCACTGGCGCTTACAGGTGCAGCCGGGTCGCTGGTTTCAAACGGTTCGGATAAAGATCTGATCAAAGCGTATGATGCTGAGATACAGGATCTGGAAACTGAATATGGAGTCCCCACCCTTGTCGAGACCCCTGACGGAAATTACCAGTATATGACCGGACTTAGTGGAACGAGCGTCTTTGACTATGATGGAGATGGCAGGAATGATCTTCTGGTAATATATCCGAGTGGAA
Source organism: uncultured Lachnospiraceae bacterium (assembly GCA_902803215.1). Classification (GTDB taxonomy): domain Bacteria; phylum Bacillota; class Clostridia; order Lachnospirales; family Lachnospiraceae; genus Blautia_A. The sequence continues at coordinate 5,435 of CADCPK010000028.1, read as the reverse complement.
GAACTTCGGGAATAGTCGGAGATCCTTCTGTTCCAGGAGGAAACGGATATAAGGTTGAGATTTGGTCATGGAAAAGGGGAAAGAAGAGGAGTTTGCTGCAGTGCGATACCATCGGTGAACTCCAGCATATATATGCCTTGGATGCAGGGCGTGCCAGAATAGGTAACCTTCTGGTGATGGATAATCTAAGAGGAAAAAGGGTTGTGCAGCTCCGCTTTAATGCTATTCTAGAAAAAAAGATGGTGAATGGCGAATTATAAATAAAGATGAAATGACGGAAGAAGAACTGACAGAAATATATGAAAGTATTTATGGAACTATTTATGGGACGGAACTTCTAAATGCAGTGAGAGCAGGCAGAAATTTTACGGGGTTTGGTAATTATATGTTTACGCATCCGGAGCCGGTATTTAACGGCTGTTTAGATACAAAGGTTATTAGCGCTTGGCAAAATGAAGACGGATCAATGGATATACAGTTTTGTGGTACAAACGGCACAAACAACACTATTAAGTACAATTCTGTTGATATCACGATTACAGACGAATCGCTTGGTACCATATGTGACATCAGCTCGACGGATTATTGGGATTCTATCACTCCCGGAAGAAGCAAGGTATTTACCGTGCATGTAGACCCCTCAAATGTCTTGACCGGAACTGCAGAATGGGGAAGTGTGCGTTCAAATGTACATACTTCTTACTAATCCTTTATTACCTCCCATGGTAAATGAGAACCCGGCCGTAGAAATGCCCGGCCACATATCCACTTTTACAGAAGCGCTCGGTTAATGCGAATTTGGCCGGAGAGATGCCCGTCCACATATTCACTTTTTCAGAACCGTTCGATTAATACGATTCTAGCCTAAGGAGATGCCGGTCACTTTGTTTGCCTCAGCAATTGAGAATTCGGCAGAGTGATGTACGCGGTATCATAAATGCTAAAAATATAATCCCCCTTACCGCGACCTCAACTGTGGTAGGGGGATTGCTATTTTCAATATACATATCAGTTGCTTTTTTGATGCATATCAAGTTCAGCCTGTAACTTCTTAAGCTTATCTTCGGCCGCCGGTGCTTTGGAGATTGCCGCATCAGCTTTAGCCTGTGCCGCATCAGCTATAGTTTCTAATGCATCAGCTCTGGCATTAGCTTTATCGATTTCCGCCTGAGCTTCCGCCCGAGCCTCTTCTACTGCCTCCTCGCGTTCATATTTGATATATTCACCCAAGGTCATATAAGCCTCCCTGACGGTAAAGTCCGCCTTTTTCAATGTATTTCAGCTGTTTTCGCGATATCTCGTAAGTTCAGCCTGTAACCTCCGAATCTCTTCTTCATCAGCCGCTGCTCTGGCTTCTGCCGCATCAGCTCTGGCATTGGCTTTATCGATTTCCACCTGAGCTTCCGCCAAAACTTGTGCGCGAACCTCTTCCGCGGCCTCCTCACGTTCTGATTTGATATATTCACCCCAGGTCATATAAGCCTCCCTGACGGTTCGATCCGTCTTGATATAATCAATTCCCTTCTGAATTTCCCTGAGATCTTCATTTACCGCATTCTTCGGCGTGGTTTCCTTCATGTACGCCATGAGTTCTTTTAAATCCTGCGCGGGATCACCTGCCTTGCCGTTGACATACAAGAATAATGTAGTGGCTCCGTCATCATACGGATAATCGGGAACCTCTAAAAGCTGAGTCCTGGCAGTGTAGACCATCCGATCCGCGTTAAACGGATCAAAAGAAGTAATAAAGATCACCCACGTATTCGGCAGATTGATATACGATTCGCGAGTCTCAAGAAGTTTTCCGTCCATCCGAGAATGATAGTAGCGAGTTCTTCTCGGAAGCAGCGGCTTTTCTACTCGTTTGTTTTCGGGTTCGATATCAAAAATATCACCCTTAGAAACATCTGCGTGTTCTTCCTCGACATAAGCATCCAGCCGGACTCCGTGAAAATCTGTGCCTTCCGAGGGAAGGATCTTTTCGACATGTACTTTGCTGACATGAACATTACGGCCGATGATTATGCTGAGGATAATTTCAGCAGTTCTCGGTCCGTACACATCATGTTCAAGTAACATGATAAACAGAAAATTGTCAATTAAGTTAAGCTCAGAAAGCTGCCGTCTTCTTTGAATCATAATTGTACCTCCTTAGGTTGTGATGGGATACCAAGGAGAAACAAATAACGCGTAAGACTCGCAGCCTTCCCGCCTGAGATTTCCGGTTCTCCCCGGTATGTAGGTAAATAGTGTGCATACGGGGAAAATTTGCTTGAACAAGCTAAGAAAATCCCAGATATGTTGTCTATTATCTTAGAATAAATCGAATAAAAAGTCAAGGTAGTACAAAAAATGTGAAAGGATTTTTTAGGGCTGCGATAATTCTTATAATTCTGATTATTAGTATGTTATAATTAGATAATAATATAGTGCTATCAAGATCATCAAGATTCCGGAAAACAATAATCCCTCTTACCACAGAGTTAACTGCGGAAAGGGGGATCATTGCTTGTTCCGGGAAACTCTCATTCTACAGCAGCTCCCCAGCCATACTGTATCATAGCCTTATCAAGATAAAGGTATGAAAAATCTTTTTAAGCAGCTTCCGGCTTTTAAACAGGAGGGGATCTTTGAATTTTATGGAAATCCTAAGGATAGCAGTTTTGCGGATAACATCTATCTGTCGGTATTCACGCGCTATCGTATGAATTATAATCTGCTTCTGATCACGCAGGATGATGATCTTGCAAAAGATATTCTTTCCTTAAATAATAGCCGCCCGGTGAATTCCACAAAGGTGGTCGCGGCCATGCGGATCGGTTCATCGGGCATGCCGGAAGACTTTTGTCGGAATTCCGACCCGATAAAGGCTGATGGTTCCGATCCCATAGAGAAGTTTGCCATGACACGCGAAATCACGCAGGTGCCGGATGATAAGATCGGCGTTTCGCATACACCTGCCGAAGGGGAGACCGCATTCACATCTGACAGGCATCCGGTCCGCAGCATGTTGATATTGGCAGGGGTGATCGTTATCGCGGCGGGGCTTGTATATGGCTATTTTATCCCGTAGTCTGCAATTATTACTGATGGTGGAACCGTCCCCCGTTCCACAAATATTGCAATAAAATGCACAACACATGTTGCTAAATAAGACCTCTTTGTGGTATAATGTGACTACATAAATGGCCTGTAACCAAATATAACACAATCACAACAGGCAGAGAGGGAGGCAAAATATGAAAAAATTTCTTTCAGTAACACTTGCTGCAGCTATGATCGCCGGTATGGCTACCGCTGCTGTTCCCGTTTATGCAGACTCTGACGTCAGAGTCGCCATGGTAACCGACTACGGTGATATCACCGACCAGTCCTTCAACCAGACTACATATGAAGCAGCCAAAGCATGGTGCGAGGAGAACGGCGTAGACTTTACCTACTACAAACCGAGCGGCGACTCCACAGCAGACCGTGTATCCATGATCGAGAAAGCCTGCGAGGATGACTACAATGTCGTCGTAGTTCCGGGCTATGCTTTTGCAGAAGCAATCGTAGAGACCGCTGAAATGTATCCGGATGCCAAATTCGTGGCACTGGATGTTTCCCAGGGCGACCTTGACACTGCAGCAGGCGAAGAAGGCTATGCTCTTGACAACGTCTTCTCGGCAGTTTATCAGGAAGAGATCGCCGGCTACATGGCAGGCGTTGCAGCTGTAAAGATGGGCTATACCAAGCTCGGTTTCCTCGGCGGTATGGCTGTTCCGGCAGTTATCCGCTACGGATACGGCTTCGTACAGGGCGCTGACGCTGCTGCAGCCGAGATCGGCGCAGAAGGCGTAGAGATCAACTATGCATACGGCAATCAGTTCTATGGCGATGCTGATATCACCGCAGCCATGGATACCTGGTATCAGGGTGGAACAGAAGTCGTCTTCGCATGCGGCGGCGGTATCTATACATCTGCTGCAGAAGCTGCTGCAAAGGTTGACGGCAAGGTCATCGGTGTTGACGTTGATCAGTCAGGCATCATCGACGGACAGTATGGCGACGGCATGACCGTTACATCCGCTATGAAGGGCCTTGGCGCTACCGTTGATACACTTCTTACCGCCATTCTGAACGACGAGTGGGACAACTACGGCGGACAGGTTCAGAACCTTGGCCTTGTTTCTGCTGATGATCCGGCAGCAAACTATGTACAGCTTCCGATCGAGACCACACAGTGGAACGACACCTTTACTCAGGACGATTATACCGCACTTGTTGCAAGCATTTTCAATGGCGACATCGAAGTTTCCAACGATACTTCTGCTGAACAGCCGACAGCTGAGAATGTTACCGTGAATTTCCAGGGCAACATCAAATAATTGCTGACAGTCACGACCGGCAGATTCATTTCTGCCGGCCGTTTTGACGTATAAGGGACGTCTTTAGTGAAAGGAGGGACTACTTTGAGCGAATATGCTATTGAAATGCTGCACATAACCAAGCGTTTCCCCGGCATCATAGCAAACGACGATGTCACTATTCAGCTTAGAAAGGGTGAGATCCACGCTCTGCTGGGAGAAAACGGAGCGGGAAAATCCACCCTGATGAGCGTTCTTTTCGGCCTGTATCAGGCTGAGGAGGGTGTCATCAAAAAAGATGGAAAAGAAGTCAAGATCACCGACCCGAACGTGGCCAACGATCTGGGCATCGGCATGGTTCACCAGCATTTCAAACTGGTGCAGTGCTTCTCGGTCCTGGACAACATCATTCTGGGTGTCGAAACCACAAAGAACGGTTTCCTGCAGAAGGATGAAGCACGTAAAAAGGTTATGGCCCTTTCGGACAAATATGGCCTGAGTGTCGATCCCGACGCCCTCATCGAGGATATCACCGTCGGTATGCAGCAGCGTACCGAAATTCTGAAGATGCTCTATCGTGACAACGAAGTCCTCATCTTCGACGAGCCTACGGCTGTTCTTACACCGCAGGAGATCGACGAGTTGATGATCATCATGAAGAGTCTGGCGGCAGAGGGAAAATCGATCCTGTTCATTTCCCATAAGCTGAATGAGATCATGACCGTGGCAGACCGCTGCAGCGTTCTTCGCCGCGGTAAGTACATCGGCACCGTAGACATCAAAGGGACCACGCAGGAAGAGCTGTCCCGTATGATGGTCGGCCGTGATGTACAGCTGGTTGCCGAGAAGGCCGATGCCAAGCCGGGCGAGGTCATTCTGGAAGTCAACAACATGACGGTGGCTTCCAAAGCGCATCACAACAATGCTGTCAAGAACGTTTCGTTTAAGGTGCGTGCGGGCGAGATCGTCTGTATCGCAGGTATCGACGGAAACGGACAGACCGAGCTGGTTTATGGCCTGACCGGACTTGAACCGCTGGCTTCGGGAAGCATCAAGCTTTGCGGAAAAGAGATCGGCAAGGATACGATC
>CADCPK010000027.1 GCA_902803215.1 uncultured Lachnospiraceae bacterium | reverse complement strand
CCTTTGTTCGTTATGAGACCGGAGAAGGCATCGAGAAGAAGCAGGAAGACTTTGCAGAAGAAGTTGCAAAGCAGATGGGAATGTAAGGCGAATTCTTCATTACAAAACGGTTGGTGGTTGGAAGCTTGGAAATACGGGAAAAACAGCGTAGTTACGCATGTTTCCCCGCCATAAGACTAATTAGCAATATTCCGCAGGGTATCTAGCTTTTCAACGGAATTTGGGACAAGTTGGGAAGGTTTTGGGAAACGGTCAAGCGTCCCAAAACGACATTAAAGTTTGCTTTCTTCTTAAACTATTAACTGGATGAAAACAACTGATACTTCCAAAGGCTCTTCATCGTATGGTGGGGAGCCTTTTCTCATGTGCACATTTTCTATCCACCATAGCTGATCAGGCAGCTTATTCTTGTTTCCCTTCAAGAAGAATATCCAGTATTCTGATGAGTTTTCGCTTCTCATTTTCATTTAAGCGAGAGACAGCTGCATGTAATTCATGATCCAATGCATCTTTCTGATACTCGGGAATCATATCCCCTACGAGCATATCCAGTGTCGTTCCAGTCAGTCTGGCATAATAGACCAGCAGCCGCAGCGACATTGCAGTCCGTCCCTTTTCTACGTTACTGATGAAGCCAGGCGTAACGTTCAATTCCTTTGCCACATCTGCCTGCGTAAGCTTGTTATCTATGCGAAGCTGTTTGACTTTAGCTGCACGCTGCTGGCTCTCTTTTTTTTCCTTTTCTGTGATCCTGCTTTTCGGCATAATAATCATTTCTCCAATCATATAAATTCCATATCCGATTGCAATACTAGTTTCATATGCATATCGGATAAGAAGCTGCTACAGGAAACCGGCCCTCCGGCTTATTTGCGTTTTGCAGCCGGAACGGACAAAAAAGAGCGCCTCCAGGTTTTTTGGACTGAAAGCGTTCTTTTTTCATGGGACTTTTTTCACAGCCCCCTTTGTTGCGTTTTTGCGGATCAGAAATCTACTTCGGTGTCATAGTAGCAGCACTTGAGCAGTTTTTCCATTTCCTCCTGGCTGGGCTGACGCGGATTGGAACCGGTGCAGGCGTCGAGGATGGCGTTGGCTGCGATGTCGTGCAGTCTCTCGAGGAATACTTCCTCCGGCACGAAGCCCTGCTCGGTGGGATAGCTGTCGGCGCCGTAGTTTTTGATGCAGTGCGGGATGTTGAGCTTGTCGTTCATGCCGCGCACGAAGGCGATGAGTGCGGCAACCTTCTCATCCTCGGTGTTTCCTTCCAGATGCATGTAGTCGGCGATGACGGCGTAGCGCTTTTTCGCTTCGGCATTGCCGGCATTGAAGGCGATGACCTTGGGCAGGTACATGGCGTTGGCTGCCCCGTGGATGATGTGCGCACCGTAATCGGCAAACACGGCGCCGGTCTTGTGGGCCATCGAGTGGACGATTCCCAGAAGGCCGGAGGAGAAGGCAATGCCTGCCAGACACTGAGCGGTGTGCATATTGTCGCGGGCGGTCATGTCCTCATTGTAGGAGGCAACCAGGTCGCGCTGGATCATCTCGATGGCGCGGATTGCCGGCGCATCGGTGAAATCGCTGTGCACGGTGGAGACATAGGCTTCGATGGCATGAGTAAGGGCGTCCATACCGGTGTGGGCAACCAGCTTCTTGGGCATGGTCTCGGCAAACTCCGGGTCTACGATTGCAACGTCCGGGGTGATTTCAAAGTCAGCGATCGGATATTTGATGCCCTTTGTGTAGTCCGTGATGATGGAGAAGGCCGTCACTTCGGTAGCGGTGCCGGAAGTGGAGGAAACTGCGCAGAAATGCGCTTTAGTGCGCAGCTTCGGCAGGCCGAATACCTTGCACATATCCTCGAAGGTGGTCTCCGGATATTCATATTTGATCCACATGGCTTTTGCCGCGTCAATCGGGGAACCTCCGCCGATGGCCACGATCCAGTCCGGCTCAAATTCCTGCATGAACGCAGCGCCCTTCTTTACCGTTTCCACGGAAGGATCGGATTCGATGCCTTCGAACACCTTTACTTCCATACCGGCTTCTTCCAGGTAACCCTTTGCGCGGTCAAGAAAACCGAAGCGCTTCATGGAACCGCCGCCTACGCAGATTACTGCCTTTTTGCCTTCCAGAGTCTTCAGAGCTTCCAGAGCGCCTTTGCCATGATACAGATCTCTCGGGTTTGTAAAACGTTGCATGGTAAAACCTCCTATTTCATTAAAGAAACAGATAACACCCGATCTTGTGGAGTGTTATGAGACACTATGTTTGTTAAAAGAATAACACTCTGATATGGCGTGTCAAGGGGGTTTTCGGCAGCGATGCTATTTTTAACCAGCTCTTTTGACAGAGCCTGCTCTGCTTCGGGGTATTTCATTCCACGTTCCGGAAATAACTCTCATAACCTTCCGGAGGGGTTATCGTCCGAAATTCCATCATATGATGTTCCAATAGTTCAGGGATTACTTCTTCATTGTGCGAAGCAATTGCCTCATAAATTGCCTTATGCTCCTGATAGGATCGGTAAGCATAGGGCATTTTGTGCGTGGCGAGAAAGTAATTCAGACGTTCAATATGTGTAAAACTCCGTGAGATCACGCTGCGGATCATCGGGTACCCGCCAAATTCATACAGAAGGTTGTGAAATTCCATATCCAGGCGACAGAACGGCGAAGGATCTGTTTCGCTATAAAGATGCTCCTGCATGATAAGGTTCATGTGAAGCTGCAAAAGATGTTGGGAGGAGATTTCCCGGCAGAGGCGGATGATGATTTTCTCCTCCAGTGCGGCCCGCATAAACTGCATTTCCCGGATGATCTGGTAGTCGATCGGCGTAACCTGTATCTTGGATTGCGGATGAATTTCAATCAGAAAGTCGCTCTGAAGACGAAGCAGCGCTTCCCGGATGGGCGTGCGGCTGCACTCAAACTGCTGTACCAGTATTTTCTCATTGATCAGGGAACCCGGGGCAAGGCTCAGATCCATGATGTTGGCATAGAGAGTCCGGTATACATAATCGTTCCACTTCTCGTTTTTGCTTCGTTCCGGAAAGGAAATGGAATAGCTGGTCTGTTCACTCATGTCTTAAACCTCTCAATTAAAATCTAATATATTAATATTAAGATAACATGGTTCTACCGGATCATGCAAGCCTGAATTTATGCATTTTATCCAAAAAAGCAGAGACGTTTTTTTGCAGTGTGACAAAAAACACGAAAGATGGAAAATGGGAGTTGACAGTGGATCGGGGAATAAATATATTAATGATAATTGATATATCTATAGATAATAAATATATCAATCGAGAATTTGGAAAAAGTAGAACGATCATAGGAGGAACTGCATATGAGCCAGGCAAAAGTTCAGATTTCCATTGACTGTGAAACTCTGGAAGAAGCGATGAAGATTGCGGATGCCTCAGTAGAAGCAGGGGCGGATATTCTTGAGGTGGGAACGCCGCTGCTGCTGGGGGAAGGTGTTCATGCAATCCGGGCGATCCGGAAGAAGTATCCGGACAAGCCGATCGTGGCGGATGTCAAGATTATGGATGCCGGTTACGCTGAAGCAAAAATGTGTGCCGAAGCAGGAGCGGACTATGTGTGTGTGATGGGTGTGGCACACAGCGCAACGGTGGCCGGATGCGTGCAGGCCGGCAAGGAAACGGGTATTCAGGTGATGGTAGACATCATGCTGATGGAGGATAAGGTGGCTGCGGCAAAAGAAATGGAAGCACTTGGCGCGGATTATATCTGTCTGCATACCGGCTTTGATGAACGCCATGCGCAGCCGGAGAAAAATCCGCTGATCGATCTTAAGGCAGTAGTCAATGCGGTGAACATCCCGGTACAGGCGGTGGGCGGCATGTCCATTGAACAGGCGGTTAAAGCCAGCGGCCTTGCGCCATTGATTGTAATCGGGGCTCCGCTCGTGATTAACGAAAACAATCTGACCGGAAATGCAGACAGCAATGAAGAATTGAAGAAGCTGATCCAGAAGGTTTTAAAGGAGGTCAGAAACGCATGAAGGCCTTAGTCAAGTATGGTATGAAGCCCGGAGAGGTAGAGCTTCGGGAGGTAGAGAAGCCGGCTGCCGGCCCGGATGATGTGATTATGCGGGTGAAGAGCGTGGGTGTGTGCGGAAGCGATATTGAATTCTGGCAGAACCGCATCACCTTTCCGGTAAACATCCCGGTTACGCTCGGGCATGAATTTGCGGGCATTGTGGAAGAAGTGGGAGAGAATGTAACCGAATATCAGGTGGGCGACCGGGTGGTCAGCGAGACCGCTGCCTATATCTGCGGAACCTGTGAGATGTGCAGAAAAGGGATGTACAACCTGTGTGCAAAGCGACTGGGCTATGGAAATGGGACAAACGGGGCTTTTGCGAAATACTGCAAATGCCCGACCCGTGTTCTGCACAGGCTTCCTGAAAACGTGAGCTTTGACCAGGCATCCATGACAGAGCCTGCCTGCGTTGCCTACAATGCAGTGCTGGTAAAAAGCCATCCCATGGCAGGGGAAGCCGTTGCGGTGATTGGCCCTGGCCCAATTGGGCTTTTCGCGATCCAGATGGCGCGTATTGCCGGCGCTTATCCGATTTTTGCACTTGGCACCGATGTGGATGAAGCCAGGATGGAGACCGCAAAAGAGGTTGGCGCAAACATTACGATTAATGTCATGAAAGAAGATTACAACGCCATTATCAAAAAGTATACAAATGGAAACGGAGCGGCGCTTGTAATCGATGCCGCAGGCAATACGCCGGCAGTGAAGACCGCTATGGAAATTGTGAAGCCGGGCGGGCAGATTACAAAGATTGCCTGGGGCGCAAAGCCGTTGGGGATTTCACTTGATCCGATCATTCAGAAAGCGGTTACGCTGCAGGGAAGTTTCAGCCATACATGGTCTACCTGGGAGGCAGTGCTTCAGCTGATTTCCGCCGGAACTCTCCGGATGGAACCGATGATTTCCCACAGCTTTGACCTAGACGACTGGCTGGAAGCATTTGAAACCGTGGATCGGAAAATTGCGGTAAAGGCTGTGATCCATCCATAAATTGCATCGAACGGGGAACCTTCCTGCCGCAGAAGGCAGGTCAAATAAATCAATTTAAAAAAGGAGGAACTTATGAAAAAACTGTTTGCTTGTATAATTGCTATGATCATGGCGGTTATGATGATGAACGCACTGGCATTTGCGGATGAGGCATTTGATGTAGGAATTGTATTTCCTACCAAAGATGAACCTCGCTGGCCCAAGGATCAGCAGTTCCTGGAAGAATCTCTGAAGGAAGCCGGCATCTCGGCGACCACGCTTTACAGTCAGGGCTCTTCCAGTGTGGAGCTGACAAATGTTCAGGCGCTGGTGGAACAGGGCGTAAAAGCGATCCTGATCTGTGCGCAGGATGCTACTGCAGCGGCAGCGGCAGCTGAGTATGCCCATGACAATGGCGTGAAGGTGATCTGCTATGACCGTTTGATCACCGGAACGGATGCGGTTGACTATTATGTTACGTTTGAGATGCTCAAGGTTGGCCAGAAGCAGGGCCAGTATCTGATTGATGCGTATGAAGGCCAGAAGGATATTCCTCTTTATATCTATTCCGGCGATGTGCGTGACAACAACTCTTTCGTATTCTTTGCAGGCGGCTGGAGTGTCCTTTCCGAGGCAATTGCAAACGGCCAGTTCAAGCTCGCAAACTGCGAAGAGGCCGAAGAATATGTAGGCCAGATTCTGGATGTGAATGAAAATCATGAAGATCTCAATAAGATCATGGCTACCTGCACAACCAACTGGGATGTGAACTTTGCAAAATCCCTTGCGGAAGCAAACCTGATTGCAGCAGATGCAGACATGAAGGGAGATGTGGCAATCCTTGCACCCAACGATTTCACCTCTCGTGCAATTGCGGATGCATTCCTGGATGACGCAGATATTAACAGCTATGTGATTTCCGGCCAGGACTGCGAGGCGGCTTCACTGAGCTATATTATTCAGGGCAAACAGTCCATGACGGTTTGGAAAGACACTACAAAGCTGGGCGAGCAGGCTGCAGTAATGGTTGGCGATATTCTGGCTGGAAGAGAACCTGAGCAGAATGCGACCTACAATACTGGCGTGATCGAAGTTCCCACATATGAGTGCGAAACCCAGGTGATTGACATCAACAACTACAAGGAGCCCGTTGAGGCAGGCTTTATTGATGCGTCTGAAGTGGACGGATACAAAGAGTAACAGGACTCTTGCAAATCCGTGCGGATCCTCGCGGAGCGGTTATAGCAAATGGAGCGAGTCTTGACTTGTTATTTGTTATAGCTCGGAAACTGCCCTGGGGTTCTGCCTGTAGGGCAGTTTCATAATAAGCGTATAGGTATATCCGGTTCACAATGGGAGGTAAGGGAATGCAGGAAGACTACATCCTCGAGATGCAGGACATCACGAAGGAATTTCCGGGCGTAAAAGCACTGGATCATGTAAATTTCAAAGTGAAGCGCGGTGAGATTCACTGTCTTGTCGGTGAGAACGGGGCCGGGAAATCTACTCTGATGAAAGTTCTCTCGGGCATTTACGGCCATGGAACCTATGAGGGAAATATTATCCTGGATGGCGAGGTGATGAAATTCAGCAATATTGCGGACAGCGAAGCGAGCGGGATTGCCATCATCAATCAGGAGCTTGCGCTTTTCCCAAAGCTTTCCGTTTATGAGAACATTTTCTTTGGCCATGAGCTCCGGAAAGGGAAACGGATTGACTGGGAGGAAACCATCCGTCAGGCAAGCCATTTCCTGGAAAAAGTACGGCTGGATGTGGATCCGTCGATTCCGGCAGGTCAGCTGAATGTGGGGAATCAGCAGCTTGTGGAGATCGCCAAGGCGCTTTCCAAAAACTGCAGGCTTCTGGTACTGGATGAACCGACTTCATCTCTGAATGAGGATGACAGCAAAAATCTTCTGGATCTGATCCGGGAATTGAAGGAATCCGGGATCACTAGCATTATGATTTCCCATAAACTGCGGGAAGTGACTGCCATTGCGGATACAATCACTGTTTTGCGCGACGGGCAGACCATCTGCTCGCTGGATGCCGGAAAGGATGATATTTCAGAACAGAACATCATCCGGAATATGGTCGGAAGAAACATTGAAAACATTTATCCGAAGCGGGCAGGGCATCATTCCGGCAAGGTGGCATTCGAAATCCGCAATCTGACCGTGGAGGATCCGCAGACGGGGAAGGAGCGGCTGCACAATATTAACCTGAAGATTCATGCAGGAGAAATTGTGGGGCTGCAGGGTCTGATGGGGGCGGGCAGGACCGAGTGCGCCCTTTCTGTGTTCGGAAATCCCACCGGATACCGCATCAAAAGCGGGGAAGTGGTGATGGACGGGAAAAGCGGATGGTTTAAATCACCGCGGGAAGCGATTGACGCGGGCCTGGCCTATGTCAGCGAGGACCGCAAGGGAAACGGCCTGATCCTGATCCAGGATGTGAAGTACAATACCACATTTGCGAATCTATCGAAATTGACCAGAGGCATTGCAATCGATAAGGAGAAAGAGATTGTGATTGCCAATGATTATAAGGAGAAGTTCGGCATTAAGACGCCGTCGATCGAACAGAAGGTTCAGAATCTTTCCGGCGGCAACCAGCAGAAGGTACAGATTGCAAAATGGCTCTTTACCTCCCCGAAGGTGCTGATCCTGGATGAGCCGACCAGGGGAATCGATGTAGGCGCGAAGTATGAGATTTACTGCCTGATGAACCAGATGGTGGAGCAGGGGATGGCCATTCTGATGATTTCTTCGGAACTGCCGGAGGTCCTGGGGATGGCAGACCGGCTGTACGTGATGAGCGAAGGAAAAATTACCGGCGAGCTCTCTGTGGAGGAAGCAACCGAAGAGAAAGTGATGGCGCTTGCCATTCATGCAGATGCGCAGTAAGGAGGAACATTCGTGAATACCAGAAATAATGCCGGCGGCATTGGCGGCGAGCTCAGGGAACTGCTTCGAAAAAATGTAAAATCGTACATGATGTACATCGTTCTGGTGGTCATTATGGTTTTCTTCCAGGTTCGGACGGGCGGCTTGTTTTTTAAGCCTGCGAATATCTCCAACCTGTTCAACCAGGTGGCGTATGTTGCGGTACTGGCAATTGGAATGACGGTGGTCCTGATCCTGAGGCAGATCGATCTTTCTGTTGGATATGTTGCAGGCTTCTGCGGCGCTGTTGCAGCGCTCCTGCTGCGCAACACTTCCATTCCGGTGGGGCTGGTGCTGCTGATTGTGCTGCTGATCGGGGCAGCCATCGGCGTCTATCAGGGAACATTGGTTACCTATGTTGGAGTCCCCGCATTCGTAACGACCTTGGCCGGGATGTTTATTTTCCGAGGGATCTTGTCTGTGGCGCTGAGCAAGAACGGAACCATTAACATTTCCAATGAAACCTATAATGCACTGTGCAATTCCTTCATTCCGGATTTTATGAGTGAGTCACACTACCATGTGGTGACAATGGTGATTGCAGTGATTGCGGTTCTGCTGATTGTCTGGAATAGTTTGAAATCCCGCAGAAACAAGATCAAATACAACCTGAAGGTATCGAGCATGCCGGTTTTTACCGCACAGCAAATCCTGTTTTCGGCAGTGCTCCTGGGCGCATGCCATATGCTGGCAAGCTATAAGGGCCTTCCGTGGAGCATCGTGATTGTGGGAGTGATCCTCCTGGTTTACAACTATGTGCTCAACAATACCAAGCTGGGCCGTGCGGTGTACGGAATTGGCGGAAACGAGCAGGCTGCTGCGCTTTCCGGCATTAATGTGCGGAAGGTGAAGATGATTGCCTTCATTTCCATGTCCACAATGGCTGCGCTTTCCGGGATCATGTATTCCTCCCGCCTGAAATCCGCTTCGCCGGCAGCCGGCGTTGCGTTTGAGATGGATGCGATTGCCTCCGCTTATATTGGCGGCGTGGCAGTGGCTGGCGGAAGCGGAAAGGTGACGAATGCGATTGTAGGTACCTTCATCATTATGGCACTGACCAATGGCATGAACCTGCTGCGAGTGGATATTTCGTATCAATATATTGTGAAAGGATTGATTTTCATCGCGGCTGTTGCATTTGACGTAAGAAGCAAAGGACAATGATGAAACAGCGGAATGATGAATTAGAGGAGAGGGAATATGAGCCGGAAAGCAATTGTGACAGGCGGCAGCAGAGGAATAGGAAAAGGGATCGTCCTTGCGCTTGCAGCAGAAGGATATGATGTGGCATTTACATATGCTTCAAAGAAGGCAGCAGCGTTGGAAGTGGCAGAGCAGGTAAAGCAGCTGGGGCAGAAATGCTTTATCTATCAAGCGTCCCTGGAGGTGCCCGGGGTTGCCCACGAGATGTTTGAAAAGGCAGTAGCCGATCTGGGCGGACTCGATCTGCTGGTAAATAATGCTGGATTGACCATTTGTGAATGTATTCAGAACATTACGGAAGAAAAACTGGATCAGCTGCTGAGCCTGGATTTTCGGACGTTTGTACTTCTGATGCGGGATGCATCGCGCTATATGATTGATCATGGCATCCGCGGCAACATTGTCAATATCACCTCCGCCAGAGGGCAGAGGGCATTCCCGGAGAGCGGTGTATACTGCGGCTTGAAGGCAGGATTGATTATGGCGGTTCAGGCGTTTGCGCTGGATGTGGCCGGATATGGGATCCGGATCAATAACGTGGCACCCGGTGCCACCAGAATCCGCTCCAAAGAGGAAATCCTGAAAACCGATTCAAAGGAAGGCAATATCTTCTTCTGGAAAGAAGAATATGGACAGGCTGGAGCCAGGATTGAGAACGACTTCTGGGATGAACTTGGCGCGGTAATCCCGCTGGGCAGGTCGGCAACGCCGGAAGATATTGCGAACGCAGTAGTATTTCTTGCTTCGGAGAAAGCTTCCTACATCACAGGAGAAACGATCCGCGTTGACGGCGGCCTGACGCTTCCGGGCATGCCGGAGAGCGGGATCAGTGACGGCGCAGTTCCGGGCGGATGGGGAAGGCCAAACCCAGAGAAAGCGAAATAGTCCCACATCCATTGTCCCCTTTGTCTTACCCGGCTTACCTTAATTCCCGGCGGTACATTGCCATAAAGACGGCGGTGCGGAAGATCCAGTCCACGAACATGGCGTACCAGCAGCCCAGCACATTCATGTGGAGTACCCGGATGTAGACATGGGCCAGGCCCACGCGGAAAAGCCATATGGAAAAGATGGAAATCCCCATGATGAAAGCTGCTTTTCCGGTGGCGCGGAAATAATAGGGAAACAGAAAGGCCAGCGGCCAGATGACCATGGCGACGGAGTGGATGAACAGCAGCCCCTGGGCCAGGCCGGCGGCCTCCTCAGAGAGATGGTACCAGCCGGTGATGGGCCGGCGGAAAGCGATGGCCACGGTGCAGATCACGGCCAGCATCAAATAATTATACAGGACCAGGCGCCAGGCATAGCGCCTGGCCTGTTTTTTTTCGCCGGCGCCGTCGCACTGGCCGACGATGGTCATCATGCCGGCGCCGAGGGCGTTGCCGGGCAGGTAGAGGTAGGTGACCAGATTGGAGGCCACCGCGTATGCCGCGATGGAGGTGGTCCCCATGGTGGACACCAGGGACTGGAGCGCAAGCTTGCCGAACTGGAAAATGCCGCTCTCCACGCCGGAGGGAATGCCGATGGCGAAAATCTGGCGGATCAGGGCGGCTTTGGGCCGCAGGTCCGCGGCGGACCGGATCCGGAGGTCATTTTTTTTGCCCTGCAGGCGGGCCAGGATGAGGACGGCGGCCGCGGCTCTGGAGAGCAGGGTGGGAAGCGCGACGCCGGCAACCCCCATTTTCAGGACAAAAATGCACAGGGCGTTGCCGCCGATGTTCAGCGCGTTCATCAGAAGGGAGGCCTGAAGGGATACCTTCGTGACGCCGTCCGCCCGGAAAACGGCCGCCCCGGAATTGTAGACGGCCAGGAAGGGGAAGGAGAGGGAGGTCAGCAGCAGGTAGATGACGGCATTGCCCATCACATCCGGGGAGACCTTCCCGAAAATCACGCGGAGCAGGGACCGCCCCCCGGCGAGCATGAGGAGGGTGACGGCCAGAGCGGCGCAGGCGGTGACCATGAGCATCTGGGCCCCGCTGCGGGCAGCACCCTCCCGGTCGCGGCTGCCGATATACCTGGCGCAGACGACCGTGCCTCCGGAGGTGAGCCCGAAGAGGACCTGTATAATCAGAATATTGATGGAATCCACCAGGGCGACGCCGGAAACTGCGGCCTCGCCAACGGTCGATACCATCAGCACATCCATCATTCCCACGAAGACGGCCAGCAGCTGCTCCGCCAGGAGCGGCCATAAAATGCGGAAAAGCTGCCGCCTGGTAAACATTGGGGTTTCGTTCATCACATCTCCTGTTTCCGCCGGTTTCCGGCTTCAAAACTTCGTCGCGCACAGTCCCGTGACTTTAGTCGTGGGAGGAGCGCAAAACCAATAGTACATCGTCCTCGAAATAACTATACCAAAAACTCGCCTAAGCTTTCAGCTGCAGCGTCAGAAAATCTAGACGATGCCACCGCATCGCCGTCGATTTTCTTCCTTGCATCTGAAACCTTATTCTTCGTTTTTTAGTCCAGTTATTTCGGAGACGCTGTACTTGGAACGCAGATAACACATTCTTCCGGGACTATGTAAAAAAAACATGTCATTCCTGATTCTGTATTCTGACAATCACCAGCCTG
>CADCPK010000026.1 GCA_902803215.1 uncultured Lachnospiraceae bacterium | reverse complement strand
TTTTACATATCATCATTCTCAGGGGGCCCTTATGAAGAACACACGCACATACCTTTTCACCCTGCTCCTTACCATTGCACTCATAGTTATTGCGGTGCCCATGACCACCATGGCTGCGGCTAAGAAACCCCTTGCACCGAAGTCCCCGACCATCACCTGGAATCGCAAATACCCGGCGGGATCCGGCCTGGCCGTGTATCTCAAGTGGAAAAAAGTAAAAAATGCCGACGGATACCAGATTTATATCAAAGGGAAAATCGGCGGCTCTGACGGTATGAGTTATTCTGTCAAGAAGTATTATCGAGTCCAGATTAAAGGCTCCCGGACCTATAAGCGCCTCACCGAGGGCGGCACCTGCAAGTGGATCAAGGCCAAGGTGCGCGCCTACCGGATCGTGAACGGTAAGAAAGTGTACGGAAAGTGGAGCAAGCTGGTGAAGCGGAATATCAATTCTTGAAGTTCCTTCTAATCATGGCGTCACTGTGTACAACTCTCTACACTGACAGGCACTTACACTTACACTTGCAGCCACTCCGCTCATTTCTAGGAAACGCTAGAATGAGCGGAGATTTCTTTGTAGCTGAACTTCTGTCCGCGCTTTCTGGGGCATACGTCAGTCCAGAAATTCAAGCACTGTGGGTAATAGCCGGACAGCGCTCGTCGCCGGACGGGACAGTAGTGTCCCTGTGCCTGTCTGACAGGCGGATACTTTTCATAAAAATACGCTTTTTTGCTGTAACTTCAATTTTGCCGGCAGATAAAACTTGCTTTTTTGCTTTTCGGAGCTGTAACCTCCGACAGATACTATTCTGATTTCTGATTAAGTATCTGCTTGAAGATTCTTAGACGCTTCTGAGTTAGCTAAATAATGCATCAACTTTCCACAAAATCAAGAAAAGTTGATGCACTTTTTCACTCTGTCCGGGCTTCCTCAGGTCAGACCTTACAGCTTCTTTTTTCATTTTCAGGATTTTCTCTGCCCACTATTATCTTGTTACAGCTTCTTTTCTCATTTTTGCAGTTTTTATCCGCCTTGTATGAGCAGTCCTTACAGCTGATCTTCTTTCCGCGCTTTCTGGAGCATACGTCAGTCTAGAGAATCCGGCCAGCCTTCAGTCAATCGCGATTGTAGGTTCGTGACTGATCGTCACGTCTGTCGGAAGCTCCACGGCGTGAAGCCTGCCACAGCCTTCGAACGTCTTATCTCCAATACGTCTCAGGCTCTTCGGTATTGTCACGGCTGACAGGTTCCCGCAGTCTATAAAAGCCCCTTGGCCAATAACTGTTACCCCCTCGGGGATTGTGATGTCCGTTAGGCTCCTGCAGCCACAGAATGCAAAGACGCCGATCTCGGTCACGCCATCCGGAATTGTCACGTTGGTAAGGCTTTCACATTCACTGAACATCCAGCCCGGAATGCCCGTCAGACCATGAGAAATTGTCACGCTCGTCAGGCTGTGACAGCGGCTGAACGCTCCGGCCCCGATCTCGGTCACACTTTGCGGAATCGATACGGTCATCAGGCTGCTGCATCTGGAAAAGGCTTCATTTCCGATGTTTGTCACACTATCCGGTATCGAAACCTTATTCAGGTTCACACACCATTGAAAAGCGCTGTCCCCGATGATTTGCACGCCCTCAGGGATTTTCACACTGGTCAGCGTCCTGCAGTCACTAAATGCATTCTGCCCGATTCTCATTACGCCTTCCGGAACGGTTATTTCGCTTCCGGTTCCAAAAAAGTCAAAAAGTATCCCGTTGACGATCACAAATCCGTCCTGATCCGCAAGGCTCCTGCATCCCGTGAACGCACCATCCCCAATATCCTTTACACTTTTGGGGACGTTCACATTCTTCAGGCTGCCGCATCCCAGGAAGGCGCCACGCCCAATGCTTGTAATACCCTCATGGAGCGTGACGCCGGTCAGGCATTTGCATCCTCTGAATGCATAAGCTTCGATTATTTTCACACTTTTCGGGATTGTCACGGCGGTCAGATCTCTGCATCTGGAAAAGGCGCTGTTTCCGATGCCGGTTATCCCCTCCGGGATGTTTACATCTACGCCGGTCCCCCGGTGCTTTTTCAGTATTCCGTTCTCAATCTCATAATCCATCATTTCCATGGCCATCACCTTATATAAATGTTTTTCCTGATCCGTTTGACCCCGCAGGATACAACAATGCTGCAAATACGATCCACATCGTCAAGCGAAAGATCTGCATATAACGGCAATGATAATATCCGTTTACTGATGTCCAGCGCAACCGGAGTTTCACACGCATCATACTTCCCACAGAACACAGAAAAAGTACTTGTCAGCGGATAAAAATACTTCCTTGCCATGATCCCGTTTCGAGCCAGCTCTTCAAAAACCTCATCCCGGCCGCTCCCAAAGCGCTTCTCTTCAAATACCACAGGGAAATAAGCATAATTACTCTTCACTTCCGGCTGGATCACATTTAGTCGCAATCCATCAATTCCTTCAAAGTTTCGTCTGTACCTCTCTGCAACAGCTTTTCTCCTGAGGATCTCTTCGTCCACATGTCGAAGATTACAAATGCCCATTGCCGCGCAGAATTCGTTCATTTTTGCATTGGTGCCGACAAGAGAGGTGACAACGCCGATGGGAAGCTCCAGCGGCGGGACGATTGTGCGCGCCGCGAGGTCTGCGAGCGTCAGGAAAGTCGCGCCGCCGAACATCGACGCGGGAAGCAGCCGCCTGTGGTTGGGACCGGTCATCAGCCGGATGATATGGGGCGTGACAAGACCTACAAAGCCGATGGTCCCGCCGATCGAGACACAGGTGCCGATCAGCAGGGAAACCGTGATCAGGATGACCAGACGGACCCGCTTCACGTCTACGCCCACATTCATCGCGTTTTCTTCTCCGATGGCAAAGGC
>CADCPK010000025.1 GCA_902803215.1 uncultured Lachnospiraceae bacterium | reverse complement strand
GCTTAGAAGAACTTAGCCGCGAAGGCTCTCCTGAGCAGGCTATTTTAGTTCTTCTTAGCGGATTGGCTCTGAGGATCAGCAGGCACCTGTTCACAGACTGATATGCCCCCGGCGGAGGCAGGCGGAGGCCTGCGGACGGACATGAACGGTTGGAGCGTGAATTGCGCTCACCTAATTTCCCCTTGAAAAACCCCTCCCGGTAGTATATGATAAGGCAGGAAATCAGATATGAAATTTAACAACAACTTTCATGGAGGTAAAACATGAGACATTTGATGAGCCCGATGGACTTCTCGGTGGAAGAACTCGACAAACTGCTCGACCTTGCGCACGATATCGAACTCAACCGCCCGAAATACGCCCACGTATGTGATGACAAACGTCTGGCCACACTGTTTTATGAACCCAGCACCCGCACACGCCTCAGCTTCGAAGCCGCAATGATGAACCTCGGAGGAAAAGTACTCGGTTTCTCCAGCGCCGATTCCAGCTCCGCCGCCAAAGGCGAAAGCGTCGCCGATACTCTTCGCGTAGTATCCTGCTACGCAGACATCTGTGCAATGCGCCACCCCAAAGAAGGTGCCGCACTCGTAGCTTCTATGGCCTCATCTATTCCTGTGATCAATGCCGGTGACGGCGGGCATCAGCATCCCACCCAGACCCTCACCGACCTTCTTACTATTCGTTCCCTTCACGGCACATTTGACGACCTGACCATCGGCCTCTGCGGAGACCTCAAATTCGGCCGCACAGTACAATCTCTCATCGAAGCACTGTCAAGGTACCACAACGTCAAATTTGTACTGATCTCTCCGGAAGAACTGAGAATCCCCAGCTATATCCGCGAAGATGTACTGGAGAAAAAAGACCTGATCTACCACGAAGTAGAACGCCTGGAAGACGCACTCCCGCACCTGGACATCCTCTATATGACCAGAGTACAAAAAGAGCGCTTCTTCAACGAAGAAGATTACGTACGTATGAAGGACTACTACATCCTCGATGCACAGAAAATGCAGCTTGCCAAAGATGAGATGCTCGTTCTTCATCCCCTTCCCAGAGTCAACGAAATCTCGACAGAAGTCGACAAAGACCCCCGGGCCGCCTATTTCAGACAGGCGCAGTACGGTGTGTATGTACGAATGGCCCTGATTCTTACATTATTGGAGGTGGAACTGCCATGCTGAATGTAGGTGCTCTTCACGAGGGTTACGTCCTCGATCACATTAAAGCAGGAAAAGCCATGACGATCTATCACGATCTGAAGCTGGATAAAACTGATTACCAGGTTGCGATCATCAAAAACGCCAAGAGCAACAAGATGGGCAAGAAAGACATCATCAAAGTGGAGTGCCCTGTCGATACGCTCGATCTGGACATTGTAGGATTCATCGATCACAACATCACGGTCAATATCATCAAGGATGAGCAGATCGTCGAGAAGAGAGAGCTGAAGCCGCCAAAACAGATCGTAAATATCATCAAATGTAAAAATCCCCGCTGCATCACTTCGATAGAGCAGGAGCTCGATCAGGTTTTCATCCTGTCGGATCCCGAGAAGGAGATCTATCGCTGCAAATACTGTGAGGAGAAGTACAGGGGACACAGAAACAAATAATAATAAAGAGGGACGGAAAGTCGTTTGACTCTCCGTCCCTCTTTTTGCGGTCGGACCTGTAAGCCGGGTTATGTCTGGGGTGATCATCTATCTAGGCCTTCCGTTGCCGGGAGGCTCAAGCGACCCACCTGAAAGCACGACGGGCAGCCGTATCGCTTTCTTCTCGGTCTTGCTTCGAATGGAGTTTACATGTGCCCGTCCCGTTACCGGGCCGGCGGTAGTCTCTTACACTGCCTTTCCACCCTTACGCAGTAAATACAAAGTGCTTACCTCGGATTGCAGGCAATCCTCAGTACACGGCATTCGCCGTATGCAGACATAAAAGTATGTCCCCTCTTGCAAGCAAGCTTGCATCGGGTCCATTCTTTTATGTCTGCGCACTTCTCATTGCTAACGCGGTATATTTCTGTTGCACTGGTCTGGGAGTTGCCTCCACCGGACGTTATCCGGCATCCTGCCCTGTGAAGCCCGGACTTTCCTC
>CADCPK010000024.1 GCA_902803215.1 uncultured Lachnospiraceae bacterium | reverse complement strand
GCAAGTTGCTACAAATTGCCATTCGCAAGTGATCTGGATATTGTATCACTTGCCCCAATCTCAGACGCCGAATGCCTCCCTTGGCTTGTAAAAAAAGCGGTTGTATTTCCGACGAAGCCGCGGGAATGCCAAAATAGTGTCGTGTTTTTTGTAATTTCTGTATGTTTTAATTAGACTGCAGACGATAATTCTTATGAGAAAATATAGTAAATGGAGATGTGAGTTATATGAACGGTTATGATCTGATGCTTTCGGATGAGGAAAGAGCATTTATAGAAGAAAGATATCCCGGTGCTGATCTCGATGATCTGTCGATGCCTGTGGTTGGGCTGGCGGATGTTACCTCGCTTGAGTACCTTGATTATTCTCTTAAGTCCGATCTAGAGAATGGCGGATTTAAAGAGTGTGGCAATCCTTTGGAGGCTCTGGAGATGGCGAAAGTAATCGTTAAGAAAATAAAGCCGTTTTTGGGATGGGAAAGAAAAGGAAAGAAAAATCATTCCACAATTGATCAGTAGATTTGGATAATTGCGAACATTCAAAGAAGTTAAATAGAAAAGAAGAAATATGTTTTCTGCTTACGATAATCAAAACAACAAAATATCCATCAATGATGCTGTTGCAGGAGAGTTTTACATTTGTCCAACCTGCAAAAAAAGACTATATGTAAAGGCTGGGGGAAGAAAGAAACCTCATTTTTGCCATTACCGGAACGAATCCTGTATAGATTACTGGAAATACGATGAATCTGACTGGTCCAATAAATGGAAGAGCAGCTTTTCGAATGAAGAGGTTGAAATCATTCACCACGAGCATCATATCGATATAGAAGTTAAAAACAATCTTGGAATCATGTTTTCAAGTTCAAGTATGCATTGGGAAACCTTTATCGAGAAGACCGATTATATGCTTCGCAATATAAATAATGCGATGTGGCTGTTCAATCTTACTGATCTGTATAAAAAAGGAACAATAGAGCCAAAAAGAAACTGCATTATCTGGAGAGGCATCTGGAAGATGTTCTATGATTATCAGTATCTGGAAAATGCTGTCTGGATTGTGATCGAGATTGCTGTAAAGGGTGTCAGCTGGTTTGGGATTCTAAAGGATCTTGATAGATCATATAATGATAAAACTCTGTATGTTCTCAGATGGCTGAAGGAAGACCAGTTCCGAAGATATTTCAATGATATCGCCGATAAAAAGGATCCGGAACTTCCTTATAAAGTCGAAGAGGAAAGACAGAGAAAACTGAAAGAAGAAGCAAACGAAAAAGAGAGGATTGAAAGAGAGAAACACGAAGCTGCTGAAAGAATAGAAAGAGAAAAACTGGAAAGACAGCAGGAGGAAAAAGAAGGACAACCTGTTCTTCTTCGAAAGCAGAAAGTAGATGAGGAGAAAAAAGGTGGGCAGCAGGAAAACAAAAAGCAAAACGAAAGGGTATATATCCCCGAACGCCTTCTTGATCCTGAAATGAAACAGATGAGTGACAGACTAAACGAACTGAACAGACTAAACAGGTTCAGTGAATTTTCTGATCTAGCTATGATATGGTATGAAAAGTATGGATTTGCATGGACATATTCACCATACAATCACGAAAATTAGTAGGAAAGTAAATAGAAAAGGATGCAAAATATACGGTATAAAAATAAAATGCTTATTTAGTATAATTTAATTAAGACTTGCTGAGGAAGAATTTTATTATGGAAAAGAAAAAAATACAGCACATATTTAATGGTTCAACAATGCTTGAAATCCCTTATTTCCAGAGAAGCTATGTTTGGGATGAAGAAAACTGGAGAAGATTTTTAGATGATTTCAGAGAGATATGTATAAGTAAAAAAGAGTATTTTATGGGCACATATATCATGAAACAAAAGCCTACTCCCAGTGGCAGTAGATTCGGTGATCTTCGTTTAGTGATTGATGGCCAGCAGCGTTTCACAACATTGATACTATTCTTTCTGGTTTTATCTCTAAAAAATGATAAATATGAAAAAGACTTCAGGAACCTGTTTTTTAACAGACAAGATGATATTGTTCTAAGCCATAATCATACAGATAAACCTATATTTGACTTACTGGTTAAAAATGAAGCGTTAACAGATACCCAAAAAAAGGAATACGCGAATAACAATCTTTATAAAGCTTATTTGTATTTTCAGAATAATATAAAACCCGAAGATTACGATGTAGACGATTTATTACGTTATGTATATTTTATTCCAATTGATTTGGAAGCAAACGATGATGAACAACAAATTTTTGATACAATCAATTCCTTGGGCGTACGTCTTACGACGGCTGAATTATTGAAAAATGCTCTTTATTCCAATAATGAATTGGATCTTTTTAAGGAGACTTGGGAAGAATGTTTTGAAAAGGATCAAACCGAAAAGGACTTCTGGGACACAATCGTAGGAAGCAGAGACAAACATAGTAATATCGATTCTTTTCTTTTTGCATATATAAACATTTATGAAGATAAAGATATTCGATACAAATCTTTGTTCAACACTTATAAAGAATACTTGGGCCCAACATTAAATAACCCTAGTATGAAAAAAGCATTTATCAAAGATCTTGTTTCGTACGCAAAAATCTATAGACAATTTATTGATCCTGATATTCAGACCAGAGTTCTGAGCTCGAATATGAACTCTATAGATAGATTGAATATAGTTTTCTTTGGTTTGGATACCACTACTCTTTTGCCGTATTGCCTATATGTTTTGAAAGAAGCAGAACCGGATCAGGCGGAAAAAATATTTGGCTACCTAGAAACATACATCGTACGAAGAATGCTATGCCATTATTGGACAAAGAATTACAACAAAAAGTTTAAAACCCTGCTTACCAACAAGGTTTTAACTATTGATGCGTTGCGGCAGAATATTATGGATGGCGCAGATACAGAGGATAAGATGCCTACAGATTTGGATTTAGAAAAAAGCATTACCTATGATCACACCAATGCACAAGCAAAAGGAATTCTGTATCTCCTTGAAACTGGTTTGAGAGAGCCAGGCCAAGATAGTACCACTGTGCTGTCACTCGATTCATATGATCTTGAACACATTATGCCAAAGGATTGGAAAACATATTGGCCATTGCAAACTGATACACAGGAAGCACGCGATAATAGAGCATATCATATAGGTTTGTTAGGAAACAAAACCTTATTGGCAAAAGGATTGAATAAGTCGATTAAGAATCGCGATTTTGCAACAAAAAAGACAGGTATTTCAAACAATTTAGGGTATAACCGTTATGCAGTTGGTCTAAAAACATTTGATTTCGCTTCATATAACGAGTGGAACGAATCAACGATCGAATCGAGATTAGACGAGATTATTGAAAAGATAAAAATTGTGTGGCCATACGGCAATGCAAGATAATTGCGAAACAATAAGACACAAATGCTATCTGCTTATTCAAAAGCAAGGACATTAAAAACATTTGTAGCAACTTGCTACAAATTTATATCAACAGTCAATCTGCAGCAATCCGCTGCAGATTTTTTATATGCGGAAGGAGGCGATCATGCATATCGTTTTTATTTTGCTGTCGGTACTGATCATACCGGCGCTCTGTCTATTCCTAGGGCTGCAGATCATATCCCTGGGAGATTTTGTAAGATCAGGATTTGAGGAAGAATTCAGGATCATCTTTGATATCAGCAGATATAAAGAGTATCCTGAATTTTTATTTCCAGTCTTGGCTCTGTCATTGCTGACGATCGTCTCATTTCTGATGAATACGGTCTTTTCTGCAAACGCCAGGGCAAGAAGGAAAGTCAGGTCTCTTACAAAGGAAGAAAAAAAGAGATCTTCAAGACTTGCTTCCAGGCATGAAGCCAAGAAGGGAACACAGCGCTTGGAATTCGATTCTGAAGGCCATAACCTGCAGAACAGTACGTTTAGAGGAAGAATGGATATCCTGTTTGATCCATATAAACGTCTTCATAACAGCCTGATAACGTTTCTGAAAGTATCCGATGTTCATAAGTTCAACACGCTTCATAAATGGAATATCGGCGGTGAGGTTACTAACAGAAGGGGAGGACCTCCGGTTCTTACATCAAAAAGAAGGATCTGGGTGGATGCTGCAGATACGCATTCTCTTGTTGTAGGAACAACAAGATCCGGCAAGACATTTTCGATTGTCAATATCCTGATCCAGTCATTACGGATGTCCGGAGAGTCCATGATCGTCATGGATGTAAAAGGAGAACTGTATAAAACCCATGGTCAATCTCTGATCAATGAGGGCTATGATGTCAAAGTTGTTGACTTCATCAATCCGAAAAGATCCTTAAGATGGAATCCTTTCGGCATCATCATCAAGAAATACAGACAAGCTTATAAGGAATACCTGGAAGAGATGTCTTCACAGGAATACCGAAAGATCGTTGATGAAGTTGGTCAGAACAGGATCCTGATAGTGCAGTTAAAGAAGAAGATCGAGGAAACAGAAGGAGATCATGATGATCTGAAAAAGCAGATCGAAGTCCTGGAAAGTGAGATCGAATCCCTGAACAAGCTTCTTCCAAAACCGAACTATTCGGAAGCTCAGGAACTGATATCCGATATCGCAGTGCGGCTTTGCCATGAAGAGCAGTCAAGAGATCCGTTCTGGCCTTCTTCTGCAGCAACATTATTGGAAGGCTATATCAACTTTCTTCTTGAGGAACAGATTACCGATGAAAAAGGGAACAAACGTTTCCTTCCGGATGAAATGATCAATATGCGATCCGTCAGGATGGTCCATGATCAGGGAAAACAGACGCTCGATCCGAAACAATATGATAACTGCAGCACGATCCTGGAATACTGGCTTACCCATTACAGAAAACCAACGGATCCATCCTATATGCGTCTTATTGAATATGTAAGATCGCCAGACAATACCAGAGGATCCATATCCTCTGTATTCTCAGATAAGATCAAATACTTCATCAATAACGAAAACATATTAAGAATGACTTCAGTATCCGACTTTGATCTGAAACAGTTGGGAGAAAGAAAGACAGCGATCTTTATCGGCATTCACGATGAAAAGGGGACCTATCATGAGCTTCCTTCCATTCTTATATCGCAGACCTATGAGGAACTGATCAAACTGACAAGAACGGAAGAAAAGGATAAGAAGGCCGCAAGACTGAAAGTTCCTGTCTATGTCGTGTGGGATGAATTTGCCAATGGCGCAGAATGGGACAATATTGTAAATGCCTTGACTGCAGGACTATCAAGAGGTGTCAGATTCTGTCTTGTCATACAGGACTTTGCCCAGCTTGCCACAAGGTATGGAAATGACAAAGCCAAGACCATACGGTCCAACTGTCAGAATTTGTTCTATCTTCTGGCTGGCGAATATCAGACATTAAAGGATATTTCGGATCTGTGTGGTTCAAAGATCGTCTGGAATCAGAACCGACAGGAAAAGGAAAGCGTACCAGTCTTATCTACGGATGCATTGTCCAAACTTTCTATGGGTGAAGCTGTCATCATCAGGCAACGCAGGAATCCGACATTGCAGCGTCTAAGAGCTTTTGATAGATACTGTTTCCATCTTCCTGAAACACCAGCAATCCCGGAGCATAAGCTTCCAGAAGCACAGATCTTTGATCTTAAGGAAGAGTTTGAAAAGAAAAAGCTAAAGAAGAAGAGCGGAAACGCAGATCAGAAAGATGAAAAGCAGAAGGAAATCGAGACTAACGGATCAGGCGATCCGGTTGCAGATCAGAAACCGGCAAGGAATATCAGAAGACATACTGCCGCCAAAGTGAAGGAGATATCATCGTGAATACCAAAATCCTATGGATACCCTTGAAGCTTATGGGCATCCTTTTAATTACCATTCTGCTGCTGATCATACCGGTCTGCGCAATCTTTGCACCAGTTGCCTATATCGGCAGTATTTTTGATGACTCCTTCGGATCCTTAAGAGACAACTTCGGCATGGATTATGATGGAAGCTTTGCGGAAGAACTGGATGCCTATATCTATGAAAACAAGATATCACCTGATTATAACGGCATCACTGGCTGCGTCTTCTATGAATCAACAGATTCTCCATCCGACTGTCTGTCTTCGATCGGTGAAGATGGGGGATTATCGGCAGTCTATGATGCGGAAGAGTTCCTTGACATCAAAGAAAAGTTATTCGTCGGATCCTATGAGGATTCCTATTTTAAAAAGATCCATGTGCTGGGAAAGTATACCGTCTCAAAGTATGAAAAGGTAGGAGAACATGAAGAGATCAGACTGATCGAACAGAAGGGTTCAGGTCCCTATACCGGTCCGGAATCCGAAACGGTCATCGTAGATGACTACGACTGGATCTATTATCCGGAGATACAAAGAGGTAAATGCATCTCTTCTGATACCGTTGCCTGCAACATCATCCTGGAAGACAGAGACGTCTATCCCTATCAGATGATCACCTTCAGCAAGGATTCTTCCTTTGGGCTTCATGTGGATTCTGAAACCTATGAGATCTCCTTCAATGTATATCAGGAATGGTCAGGAGATATGCTGTATGCATTCTCGAAAGGGGAAGTGGTTTCTGCAAACAGTAAAGAGATTATTCTGAAGATCGATGCCAATGATATCGATCTCTACGCCAGATACGAGTCTGAAGACGGATATCTGTCTCCGCTGTTCTCTTCCGGAGAGATCGTAGAAGCCACGGAGACCATTGCCTACTCCGAAGGCAATACCAGACTGTATACTTACAACTCTGCCGGCGAGTACATCAATCCTGCACTGTTTGCCTATGAAGGGGAATTGTTTGCAGGGCTTGGTAATGGGACGATCATCATCGGGATGGAAGACTTTGCTCCAGACTTTTCAGATACAAGAGTCTGGTATGGCTATGAAGATGGCGGTATCAATCCCTACGGAGACAATCATATGGGACAATGCACATGGTTCTGCTGGGGACTCTTCTATCAGCACTATGGCTTTGATCCGGGATTCCGCAACCAAGGATCTTTATGTGCCCATCAGACCTATCAGAATCTGAAAGAGAAAGGATGGACCTATTCAAGATCTCCATCACCAGGCGCGGTATTCTCAACGACCAACTTTGAACATACCGGTATCGTTGCCGGTGTGATCGATGAGGAAACTATGATCATCGTTGAAGGAAACTTCAATCATAGAAACGATACGCTGCAGGGTTTCATATCATTGCCCGACTGGTCTATGAGGGCAGTATCAACAAGGCAATACAAGCCCGGGGTAGGATTTGTATTTGCCAATCCGCCTCAATAGATTATTGCCATGCATCGGTGATGTCTGTACTTAAGCAGGATAAAGGCTTTGCATTGCAATTTTGCATTGCAAAACCATCTGAACAACTGGGCTCTGCCCAGTTATATTACGTTTTTGGGCCATTTCTTTTGCATTGCAAACCTTCAGATTCTGCATTGCAAAAACAGGCTTCTAAAGCACATGGAATTTGTAGCAAGTTGCTACAAATTGATGAAAAACAAGGAAAGGAGAAATTGTAGCAAGTTGCTACAAATTGAGAATCAATATGGACAAATACGAAAGAACGACTTCCTTCAGGTTCCCTGAAGACATCTACAGCAAGCTCGATATTCTTTTTGAATACTATTCCTCGCAAGCCAAAAGAATAGGTGGCAAGGAAAAGACGAAGACAGAGATTATACAGGAAGCGGTCAACGAACTCTACTACAAGATGATCAACAAAACACAGGATGCAGATACCGTTGACAGGATCAACAGAACGATAGACGACAAGGTAAACACATCCTTGAACTCTCTTCAAAACAAGATTGATGAGATTCTGTTCTTATGCATCAAAAACGATTTAGGAAACAAACTTCTGTACAGATGCCCGGACTTTATCAAATGTCCTTCCGACAGGGAAAAGGCTCTGGACATGATCACTGAGGAAGAAGCGGAGTGGGATAATGCACTTGAGGAGGCAATGATGTACGCGGTGGAAAACGATGTAAAAGATAAGGGTGGTAAATAATCATGCCGGATCTCTTTTGCAAAGTGCGATACTTCAGGATCGGACAGGAAGCACCGAAGAACAGCTGTTTCAAAGGAACCGTAACATCATCATCGATCTTTGGAGGATCCGGGAGCTACTTCAATTACTGTGAACGGTATGTCGATAAGGAAAACGGTTCTCTGATGAGCTATACAGGAAGATATGGCTTCACCATGACTTCCGAAGGGTATCTGGATACAAAAGAGAAATCAAAAGAATTCAAGATGAAAGGAACAGAATCGCTTAACAAACCGGGAGCTGTTCTCTATGAATTTGTTGTAAGTATGCCCGATTACGACCGTGCCGGCAGATACGGTCTCGCTTCCCAGGAACAGTTTGCGCCGGTGATCTCAAACATCATGCCTGTATATCTGAAATCTATAGGCCTGAATCCGAACAACGTTTCCTGGTGGGAAGATTTCCATCCGGAAAACAGGACAAGCAC
The DNA here is from genome assembly GCA_902803215.1 of uncultured Lachnospiraceae bacterium. Classification (GTDB taxonomy): domain Bacteria; phylum Bacillota; class Clostridia; order Lachnospirales; family Lachnospiraceae; genus Blautia_A. Next base: position 193 of record CADCPK010000024.1, on the reverse strand, counting down.
TATTCCGCATCCTCATATTCATCTTCTTTTCTTTGAGAATGAGCCTTCCGGTGCTTTTGATAAGTCTTATGGAAAGCTGCCAAAGAAGGCAATAGATAAATTCAAAAGCATGTTTGGCAATGAGATGCTGAAAAGGGAAGACCAGGGAGTGTATAGGGATCTGTTCAATAACATTAATGAATCAAGGAGGTTT
>CADCPK010000023.1 GCA_902803215.1 uncultured Lachnospiraceae bacterium | reverse complement strand
ATGCTGCTTCACATAGATAAAAACCTTAACAAGGATAACGCAGCGCAGATGCTGCTTCACATAGATAAAAACCTTAACACGACAACGCAGCGAAGATGCTGCTTCAATATATAAAAGCTTTACTCAATACCGCAGCGAAAAATGCTGCTTGATATATAGATCAAAAAAAGATAAGATATAGATAATCTAAAAGGGACTGTTTTTACAGTCCCTTTTGTGTTACTGCCGGTCACAGTCCGAAAGTGAGAATCCCATGTACCCACCCATCCACAAATTCCCTGAATTCTCCGGCTCTTTTGAGCGCCTTGATATGCTGTGGGAGAAATATCCGCAGTTTCACGAGCCGACTACATTTACCACCCTCGAACAGCTGCTGGAGGATCACGAGTCCTATCAAAAGGATTTTGCCGAGGAATTAAAAGAAGAATACATTTCCGGTCGCTATGAACGCTACCTGATTCAGCTCTCATGGGCCGACCTGCCCTACCGGTATGCCACCCGAAGGCTGCTTGAAGAAGCATCTCCTTTTTCCGAAAATCCGTATATAAAGGCATTCATGGACCAGTTTGCCGATTTGGATACCGACCGGAAGGCCTGCTTTCTTTTCCCGGAGAGTTTCATATCACAGTTCTTTGTTGTCACCGAGGTTTGTAGAAACGCAGAGGCCTTTTATCCGATCCGCAGTATTTTTCCGGACGAAGAAAAAGTCCATTTTCTGGCTATCTTTGACAAGCAGAACATGGACGATATTCTTCTGATGTATCATCTTCTCTACACCAATACTTCGGAGGATCTGTACGGAGGATATTCTCTTTATGATTATTCTCTTCCCCGGTATCAGAGTCTGCTGGAAGCGAACGGCACTGTTCTCCGCTCTCCTTACCTGCCCGACAGGATCGCCAAATATCAGGGGAACATTCCGTTCTACCACAATCCTTCCAAGACGGTGTATGTGAGAAGGAATGTCAGGCATCTGCTGGAATGCGGGTATATCACATCGGAGCTTGCTTTTTTCTATGATCTGACGGTCAATGTCATGCCCTTTTTCCAAAGGTGGTACGATGATCTCAGACTTTATGAGGAGAAGGACGGTTTCCGCACAGACTGGCGCCTGCGAAGGACAGAGATACGAACCAAGCTCACAGCCGACGGCATAATACGGCCGAAGTGGAAGCATGAGCTGACTCTGTTCAGGGCAGTCAGAAAAAAACACCCCGACACTCTGTACCAGTATCGCCCCGAATGGCTGGGGCGGCAGAGCCTTGACCTGTATATTCCCTCGCTTCGTACCGCGATCGAGTACCAGGGGATCCAGCACTATATCCCTGTCGAATTCTTTGGCGGCGAGGAAGCGCTTAACCAGCGGCAGGAGCTGGACAGGCAAAAGCGGGAGCTATGTGAGGAGAACGGCGTGAGACTGATCGAGTGGCCCTATGATATGGATCCATCGGACCAAAATGTGGAGAAAGCTCTGACGTCTACTATATAACCTGCGTCATATCCCAATCTTTTTTAATAGCCATAGTTAACAGGCAAGTCCGCGGTGCGGACTTGCCTGTTAACTTTTAAAAATAATCGAAGCCGGTCAGTGATTCCCACCGGCTTTGCTTTCTACTGCATATTTCATTCCACTGACAATCTCCGCAGATTTTCTCCCGAAGCCCCTCCGCAATGATCTTCTCCTGCACCTTTGCGGTGAAGGACCTGAAGGATACTCGATCTCCCTCGCTGAGTCCGACAGCGCCTAACACTGCCCGGTCATAGCGAAGGACTTTCTCTTCTGTCTCACATATTCCGCCCTGATCGTTAGGACAGGCGCTGCAGATCTCGTCTGTCTTTAAGACGGGAACCACATCGCGATCCTGCAGAAACACTTCCAGCATTTCCTGCATATAGTCAAGAAAATCAATATATAATATTTACTATTATTTATTGATTTTAATAATATGATTGAGGCGTCAAAAGGTCATTAAAAACCCAAGTACCCAATCGCACTTTGACAACTGAATATATTGCTAAAAATTCCCATTTCATCAGCATATTCTGATATAATGGAAGCAGATGAAATCGGAGGTGCGTCATGTCATTTGCATTTAATTCTGCCACAGAACAGCAGCTTTCTCTTTGGGATTCTTATGAGTCCCTGACTCCAAGGGAAAAACGGGCTTTGGAAAAATCATGGGCAAAGGTTTTTGCAGAAAAGATCTTTCCGAAGATTGATGAAACTCCTTATGCTGTCCTCTACAGCGATGTAGCTTCCCGTCCGAATACGCCGGTTAATGTCATTATCGGGGCTCTTATCCTTAAAGAGTTTACCGGACAGAGCGATGACGATATCAATACATCTTTGATGTTTGACATTCGCTATCAGTACGCCCTCCATACCACTTCTTTCATTGAACAGCCACTTAGTGATCGGACACTGGGCCGGTTTCGTGAACGCTGTATTACATATGAGAAGCTGACAGGAATAGACCTCCTTCATGATACGATTACAGCTCTGTCTGAGGAAATGGCCGCAATGATGAAAGTCGACCGTTCTTTAAAAAGAATGGACAGCCTCATGGTAGCATCTAACATAAAGAAGATGAGCCGCCTGGAACTTTTGTATACCTGTGTTGCAAATTTAGCCAATGCTTGTAAGAAGCAGGGGGAAGCCCTGCCGGAACAACTTCGGCATTATCTTTCCGCCGATGACAAAAATCTGATGATCTACCACAACAAGTCTGATGAGACATCTGATAAAATCACATCGGTTCTTGCCGATGCTGCGGCTTTGGTTGCCTTATGCGGATCCAAATATGATGAACTTCCCGAATTTCAACTCATGATCCGTGTCCTTTCGGAACAGGCAGTACAGCAGGAGGACGGGACATACGTTCTCCGTTCAAAAGGAGACGGAATGACGGCAGACTGTATGCAGAATCCTGCAGATCCGGATGCGACTTACCGCGAAAAGGCAGGGAAGAAGCACAGAGGATATGCAGCTAATGTCATCGAGGAGGCCGGTGAAAACGGCAGTGTAGTAACCGATTACCAATACGAGCAAAACACGCACAATGACAGTGAGTTTGCAAAGGAAACGATAGCTGCTCTCGGGGAACAAAAAGAAAAAGTAACCCTTGTAGCAGACGGCGCGTATTCCGGACAGGATAATGAGCGGTTGGCACAGGAAAATAACATCGACCTGAAGACAACCAACCTGACAGGAAAAGATGCACCGGACATAAATGCAGACTTCCGGTTCAATGAGGATGGAACTCGCGTTGTCGAATGCCCAAACGGACAGAAGCCCAAGAGTTGCAGTTATAACGCAAGAACCGGACAATGCGTAGTATCTTTCCACAGAAGCCAATGTGAAGGCTGCCCGTATGCAGACAATTGCCCCCGGAAAGTCTTCAAGCGAACAGTCAGGATCACGATCAGCCTGAATTCCAAGAACCGTGCAATGCAGCAACGCAACAGGAAAACAGAAGAATTCAAAGCATTATCACACTTTCGAAACGGAGTAGAAACGGTTCCTTCTATGCTGAGGCGTCTGTTTAATATCGATCATATGCCTGTTCGCGGAAAGCTTAGGACAAAGTTCTGCTTCGGCTGTAAAATAGGTGGTTTAAATTTCCTCAAGCTGTGTAAATATGAACAGCGATTGGTGAAGTGCGCCCAAATTTCAGCTATAGCATGAAAACAGGCGATAAATGACCATGCCCAAAGGCCACATATGAGGGCATAACTTGATCATCGACAGTTTTTAGCGATATATTCAGTTGTCAATGTACAATATATGAAAAGGATAGGATTCCATGCTATCCTTTTGACGCTACCATCAT
>CADCPK010000022.1 GCA_902803215.1 uncultured Lachnospiraceae bacterium | reverse complement strand
TGGCGGTACTTCTTCGCAGATCGCCTACAAGAGTATTCCGTTCTATATGACCAACAGGGGATACGGTGTTTTTGTGGATTCCACAGACAATGTTTCCTATGAAGTGGCGAGCGAGAAAGTGGAGAACGTAGGGCTCTCTGTCCCCGGCGAGAAGCTTTCGTACTATTTCTTCTATGGACCTTCTCACAAAGAGATCCTGAAAAACTATACCGGGCTTACCGGCCGTCCGGCGTTGCCTCCGGCATGGTCTTTCGGCCTTTGGCTTTCGACTTCGTTTACGACCAATTATGACGAGGCGACCACGAGCTCGTTTATCGACGGCATGCTGGAGCGTGATATCCCGCTCAGCGTATTTCATTTTGACTGTTTCTGGATGCCGGCGTTCCACTGGTGCGACTTTGAGTGGGACAAAGAGTGCTTCCCGGATATTAAAGGGACCATCCGCAGGTATCATGAAAAGGGACTCAAGATCTGCTGCTGGATCAATCCGTATGTTGCACAGGGGAACGACTTCTTCAGAGAAGGTGCCGAAAAAGGTTATCTGCTGAAACGTGCCGATGGCAGAGGCATCTGGCAGACGGACAACTGGCAGGCAGGCATGGGCGTGGTTGACTTTACCAACCCCGATGCCGTTCGCTGGTATCAGGACAAGCTTCGCACCGTGCTTGACGCCGGAGTGGACTGCTTTAAGACGGACTTTGGCGAGAGGATCCCGGTGGATGTCAGCTACTATGACGGCAGCGATCCTTATGCGATGCACAATTACTATACCTTCCTATATAATAAGGCAGTGTTTGAGCTGCTGAAGGAAGTGAAGGGAGAGAAGGAAGCTGTACTGTTTGCGAGAAGCGCGACAGCGGGCGGACAGCAGTTCCCTGTGCACTGGGGCGGAGACTGCTTTGCAAGTTATCCTTCCATGGCCGAGACGATCCGCGGAGGACTGTCCTTTGCGATGAGCGGCTTTTCTTTCTGGAGCCATGATATTTCGGGATTTGAGAATACGGCCACTCCGGATCTTTATAAGAGGTGGGCTGCGTTTGGCCTGCTTTCCACGCACAGCCGTCTGCATGGTTCGGGCAGCTATCGTGTGCCGTGGCTCTTTGACGATGAAGCCTGCGATGTGGTCAGATTCTTCACCAAACTGAAATGCAGACTGATGCCGTACCTCTATTCCAAATCTATCGAGGCGCATGAAGAGGGAACACCGGTGATGCGTCCGATGGTGTTTGAATATCAGGACGATCCGGCGTGTACGTATCTTGACAGACAGTATATGCTGGGAGACTCGCTGCTTGTGGCTCCCGTTCTTCGCGAGGACAGCATTGTCGAGTATTATCTGCCTGAAGGAACATGGACACACCTGATTTCCGGTGAAGTGAAAGAAGGCGGGCATTGGTATCGGGAGAGCTACGATTACTTCTCGCTTCCGCTTTTTGTGAGGGAGAATTCGCTCGTGGCAACAGGCGCAGCATCTGATAAGCCGGATTATGATTATTCGGATGGAGTTACTGTTACGTATTATCAGCCGAAGGAAGGCGAAAAGGCGGTGTGCCGCATTCCGGATACGGCGGGGAACATTGTGAACACAATTACGGCTGAGCTGAAAGACGGCAAGGTCGTTGTTACTGCCGGGAAACCGCTGAAAAATGCCACCGTAACAGTTATCGAGGGCAGTGAGAGGAGAAATATCGAATATGGCCTGGTATGATGAAGCCATTTTTTATCACATTTATCCGCTGGGGCTCACAGGAGCCCCGGCACAGAATGCCTACGGGGAACCGGAACACAGGCTGAACACGCTGATCCCGTGGATAGCACATATTAAGGAGATCGGGTGCAACGCGATTTATATCGGACCGCTGTTCGAATCGGTGGGACACGGATACGAAACGACAGACTACAAAAAGCTTGACAGCAGGCTGGGAACAAACGAAGATCTGAAGAATTTTGTCGAAAATTGTCATAAAGCAGGACTTCGTGTCATTTTCGACGGCGTTTTTAACCATACCGGCAGGGATTTCTTTGCTTTTAAGGACATAAAGGCAAATCGCGAGAATTCCCGGTATAAAGACTGGTACTGCAATGTCAACTTTTGGGGAAATAACGAATATAATGACGGATTCTCCTATGACAACTGGGGCGGATACAATCTGCTTGTCAAACTGAACCAGCGGAATCCGGAGGTGCAGAATTACATCTGCGATGTGATCAGATTCTGGGTCTCGGAATTTGATGTCGATGGGATCAGACTGGATGCGGCGGATGTGCTCGACTTCGGCTTTATGCGTCTGCTGCGTCAGACCGCAAACGCAGTCAAGCCGGATTTCTGGCTGATGGGCGAGGTTATTCACGGGGAGTACTCCAGGTGGGCCAATTCGGAGACGCTTCATTCTGTCACCAATTATTCTCTTCATAAGGCGCTGTATTCCGGACATAACGATCACAATTATTTTGAGATCGCGCATACCGTGAAGCGTCTTAACGATATGGTGGGCGGCCTTAAGCTTTACAATTTTGTCGATAATCATGATGTAGAGAGGATCTACACCAAGCTTGTCAACAAGGCGCACTTCCTGCCTGTGCATATCCTTCTTTATACGTTGCCGGGACTTCCTTCTATATATTATGGATCGGAGTTTGGCATCGATGGCAGAAAATGGCGGGGCGGTCCGGATAACGAGATACGTCCGGCGCTGAATCTTTCTGACTTTACGGATGAATATGAAAGAAATTGGTGCGTGGACATCATAAGAAGACTGGGCAAGGTACGAAGCGAGCTTACTGCGCTTTCTTATGGAGGCTACAGAGAACTGTTTCTGACCACACGGCAGTATGCTTTTGCAAGAGAATGCGATGGGCAGAGAGTGATCGTGGCGGTTAACAACGACGATAACGGATTCCGTCTGTCTTTCCCCGCGGAGGACGGCTGTTACACAGGCGTTCTGTCGGGCCGTGAAGTGACGGTGACGGGCGGAAGGATGGAGCTTGATCTGCCGGGTAATTCGGGAGATATCCTGGTATCGGCTGCAGGCAGGGCCGAGTGTGGAGAGCCGAAACCTGCGATTGAACCGCTGAAGGCCGCTCCTGTGATCGATGAGCAGCTGACGAAAGAGGAAGCAGGCGGAGATACGGCCGGATCTTCGGAGCAAACGCTTGATCAGGTCGTGCTGCAGGCGGATAAACCGTATGAAGAGATGACGGTGGAGGAGCTGCAGAAGGCTATCTACGAGAAGATGAAGAAGAACGGGCCGGTGACGGACCGCATGTACAGAGATATTACGGAGAATACGCATAAAGGCTCTTTGCTGAATTGGGTGAAGAGTTTTCGTTGAGAAGCCTTTTTTTGACCTGCGGCTGTTTTGTACATTTTGACGAATGATTATTGACAAAAATAGTTAGTTTTCGATGCTTAAAATGAATTCATTTATGATTGATCAATCGATGAAGGAAAAAGCAGCCGGAGGTTTTAGACAAAGTATTCTGATTCGAAACGCATTTTTCTGTGAAATATGCATATTGTGTGAATTATTGACACATTTTCTGCTTAAAATAAGTGGTTGACAAAAGCACGGTTTGCATTGATAATGTGTTCAATCGAAAAGGAAATTATAAAGGGTTGGCAAACACTTATTCAGCAGAAAAATTTTTTTTCAGAAAGGATTATGCATATGCTTCAGAAGATCAGATTCAGTCAGCCCGAGGACGTACGGGAGTTTGTGGACGCGGCAAGTAAATGCAATTTTGATATTGACATCAGCTATGGCCGTATTACTGTAGATGCCAAATCGATCATGGGAATACTGGGAATGGATCTGGCACATGCACTTACCGTGAAATGCCACGGTGAGGATCAGGAGTTCCGTAATACACTGAAAAAATGGGCGGTTGCATAAGATAATCAAAAGCCCACGGAGTGGACTATCGGTCAGCGGCAAGCAGCTATGCGGATCGCCGGTTACCTTTGATTGCAGCCTCTCTTTCCGACAATTGAATAATATACGTGAAAGGCAGATGCTTTAGCTGGACCCAGGGGACTTTTGACCGGTGGATTGAATGCAGAGTGTCTGTTTTTTGCGTACGAAAAAAAGTATTTGAAGAACGACCGGATACGTTATATGATATATATGATATGAGAAGGCGGGGACCGATATAACCAAAAGCCCACGGAGAGGGCTGTTGGTTACCGGCAAGCAGCGAAGCGGATTGCCGGTTACCTTTGACCGGCGCTTTATTATACGGGAGATAGAAGCATGAAATTTGGCAGAATTCGTGTGGAAGACGGACAATTGATCTTTACCAGGCATATGGTGCTCAACACTCTGCCTGTAAAAGATATATTGTGGGCTTATATAAGCAAAGAATCCTCGAGCAAAGAGGACGAGAAGCTTATGCTGGGACATGAGCTTGTTATATTCACCGGCAGGCGGAAAGAATACCGCTTTGACATGTCTGAAAAAGAGGCTGAGAACTGTGTGAATTTCCTTAAAGCACTTAATCCGGACATGGCATCGGGATTCCCGGCGGGGACGAGGATCAGGCTGGAAAGCCTGCCTAACACCCGCGATCTGGGCGGCCTGGTGACTATGGATAACAAACACATTATTCCGGGCAGGCTGATCCGCAGCGGCGATCTTTACCATATTTCACAGCAGGATCAGCGGATACTGCTCGAAGATTACAATGTAACACGCGTCATCGATCTGCGAACGAGGCGGGAAGCCGATCTTCGGCCGGATACGGTCATGCCCGGCGTGGAGTATTACCGGATATCCATATTTGACGAAGAGCTGAAGCACCCGGGGCCGCTGTTCGGAGATATCGAAGAAGCGATGGATTCTTCGACCGTGTGGACAGAAGAGCAGCTGGCAAAGACCTACGAAAACGTGATCAATGATATCTTTTGTGTGAAGCAGATCGCCAGATTTATAGACGTGGTCCTCAAGACCGAAAGAGGAGCGGTTCTTTGGCATGGTACGACCGGAAAGGACAGGACAGGCATCACCACAGCCATGCTCCTGGCGCTTCTGGGGGTGCCGCGTGATGCGATCATGGCCGATTTCCTGCGCAGCAACAACTACATGGAAGAAGACATGAAACACATGTACAGATTGCTGGAGAGCCGGCCGGAAGACACCAGGACGCAGGAGCAGAATCTGGAGTTTTATTACAGAGTGCAGGAAAACTGCCTGAACCGGCTGTTCCGTGTGATCGACAGAAAGTATGGTTCGATCTATCAGTTCTTCAGACGCGAACTGTATATGTCCCCGAAGGCTGTGGAATCGGTTAAGGAAAGGTATCTTTTGTAAGAGCAGCAGCGCATTGATTTCGGCAGAACGTGGCTTAACGAAAAGCAGCGCAAGCGGATTGCCGGTTACCTTTGACTGCTGCGGCAGGATGGAGAAGCAAATGGACTTTGGCAGACTGGAATATAATATTGTCGAGATGCTGAAGGAAGAACAGATCAAGCTCGGGTATCAGAAAGAGACGGTAAGACTGTACTATCCGCTGAGCTCTGTCTGCAGATTCCTTGGTTCAGAGATGAACGCGGATGAGATGCAGAAAGAACTTGCGCATTTTTCCGACGCGGTGAAGGAACGGCTGGGAAACGTGACAATCGATCACAAAAAAGACCGGTTTTGTTTTATGATCCCTCCGGAAGGAGCGGAGTATGTACGGGGACTGATCCGCGATGATGATTTCCTGGTCAGATTTATCGGGGCGATCCGGGAACACGAATGTACAATAGAGGATCTTAAACGGATCTTCTGCGCTTATTCCGATCATGTCCACTATGAAAAATGCGAAGGGGAAGACTACGATTATCTTTTGTACTTTGAGGACGGCAGACCGGATGATTTTCGGTATTGCATCACCGATGAGGGAATTCACCTGATCTACCACAGGTTCTCACCGGAAGATTTTGAGGAACTTAACTGAAGGAGGGAATAACATGGCAAGAGGCCGACAACGCAGAAGGCGTACGGCGGCAGACGTTTTTTTATCCATCATTTTGCTGATCGCTATCGGCGTTTTCTGTTTTGCGGGATACAACCTGATCACGATCTACTTTCAATATAAAGAAGGGCGTGATCAGTACAGTGATATGGCCGACAGGGTGGTTACAGAGCGTACACCCGATGCGGCACCTCAGCAGGCGGGAGGCTCACCTGATGCTTCTTCCGAATCACCTGCCGATACGATCACACCTCCGATGGATATCGATTTTGCTTCGCTTAAATCCATCAACGATGACGTGATCGGGTGGATCTATGTCGAAGCGTTTGAGGGTATGAGCTACCCTGTGACAAGAGGTATAGATAACGAGTTTTATCTGCACAGAAATATTCAGAAGGAATACCTGTATGCGGGAACCGTTTTTGCCGATAAACTGAACAGCGATACTCTGGATGATTGTTATACGATCCTGTATGGACATAATATGAAAGACGGATCGATGTTCGGAAAGCTCAGTGACTTTATCTCAGACCCGCAGACACTTTCGAAGAGCAGATATTTTTGGGTGTTTACACCGCAGGCTTCGTGCCGGTATCAGATCATCTCGGTTTATAATGCCGCGGTGGACAGCGATACATACACCAACTATAAGGGCCCCGGTCAGGAATACGAGAGCTTTCTGTCAAGAGTGCAGGGATATTCGGAGGTGTATATCGACCCCGTAGAACTGAACATAAAGGACAAACTGATGTGTCTGTCCACGTGTCTTGACAATCATGACTATTCTAAACGGTGCGTGGTGATCGGAAAGCTGGTGAATTATCTGCCGGCCGGAACATAACCCATAGCTTGCGTGGCGGGATATTGGACAGCGGCAGGCATCGAAGCAGATTGCCCGGTGTTATTGATGAAAAAGGAGGAGAGAAAAATGTCAAAGGAAGTCGAATCACTGCAGAAAATAATCGATGAGCACGATAATATTGTCTTTTTCGGCGGCGCGGGAGTTTCAACGGAAAGCGGCATACCCGATTTCCGCAGTCAGGACGGACTGTACAATCAGCAGTACGATTATCCGCCCGAGACGATCCTCAGCCATACCTTCTTTATGAGAAAACCTGAAGAGTTTTATCGCTTCTACCGCAACAAGATGCTGTGCGATACCGCCAAACCCAACGCGGCTCATCTGAAGCTGGCCGAGCTGGAAAAGGCGGGTAAACTGAAGGCAGTGATCACGCAGAACATCGACAATCTTCATCAGATGGCCGGAAGTAAGAAAGTGCTGGAGCTGCATGGCTCTGTGTACCGCAATTACTGTATGAAATGCGGTAAGTTCTACGGATTCCGCCATATGCTCGAATCTACGGGAGTTCCGAAATGTGAATGCGGCGGGATCATCAAGCCGGATGTGGTGCTGTACGAAGAGGGACTGGATCACGATACCTTGAACGAGTCGGTGCGGGCTATCGCAGAAGCGCAGGTGCTGATCATCGGCGGAACTTCTCTTGCCGTATATCCTGCCGCAGGCCTGATCGACTATTTCCGCGGAAGCCATCTTGTGGTTATCAATATGGCGCCTACTCCGAGGGACAGAAACGCCGATCTTCTGATCAAGGAACCGATCGGACAGGTTATGGCGCAGATACATGCGTAAAACATAAAGAGGAATAGCAACTGTTCAGAACAGGTCGAAGCACTTGCTGCTGAGACCGTACGAACATGATTCAATAAGCAAAAATCCCATCGCCGGAGGCGATTTGCATGGATTTTTGCTCGTATCTGTTCGGTACTGAACAGATACGAGGATAGTTGATGTCATGACGGAATATCGATTTGAAACAGGGGACATCGTCACACTGAAGAAGCAGCATCCCTGCGGATGCAAGGATTTTGAAATCCTGCGGGTCGGTGCGGATTTCAGGCTTAAATGCCTGGGGTGCGGCAGGCTGATCATGGTGGCACGGCAGCTCGTCGAAAAAAACGCCCGCGGATGCAGAAAACCGGAGAAAAATTAACTTTACAAACGCATAACTCTGTGATAAAGTAATTGATTGTGATATATTTTCATATCCTTGCTCTTTGACAGGCAAAGGGCCAACAGACCATAAGGAGGTTAGACAAAGCATGAACAAGTACGAATTAGCATTGGTTGTGAGTGCCAGGCTTGAGGACGAGGCGCGTGACGCTGTAGTTGAACAGGCAAAAGGTTACATTACCCGTTACAATGGCACGATCACAGAGGTGGACGAGTGGGGCAAGAAGAGACTTGCTTACGAGATCCAGAAAATGCACGAAGGCTTCTACTATTTCATTCAGTTTGAAGCAGATTCAGATTGTCCGGCAGAGCTTGAAAGGCATATGCGTATTATGGACAATGTACTCAGGTATCTCATTGTCAAGAAAGAGGCATAAGTCTTTCGGTTGATTTTTAGAAAGCACCATTAAGAACTGTTCACCCGGAGTTTGACGAAAGGAAATTTGAAAATGAATAAAGTTATTTTAATGGGACGCTTGACAAGAGATCCGGATGTTCGCTATTCAGCGGGAGAAAATGCCCTTGCGATAGCAAGATATACCCTTGCGGTAGACAGAAGATTTTCGAGAAACGGTGAAGCTACCGCAGATTTTATCAGCTGTGTGGTCTTTGGACGCGGAGCTGAGTTTGCCGAGAAATATCTCAGGCAGGGTGTCAAGATTGCAGTTACCGGCCGTATACAGACAGGCAGCTACACAAATCGCGAAGGACAGAAAGTATATACTACAGAAGTGGTGGTTGAAGATCAGGAATTTGCCGAGAGTAAAGCGGCAAGCGACGGCTACGCGGCATCAAGACCTCAGACAGGCGGCTATGCAGGCGGAAGACCGGCGGATAATGCTCCTGCTCCGGCACCGGCAGCAGATCCCGGTGCGGCAGACGGGTTTATGAATATTCCCGACGGCATCGACGAGGAACTGCCTTTCCTGTAATTGGCGATCGGCGGAATCGTTTCAAAGAATGCCGGCTGAGCCGGCTTAGTGAAGAATGTACAGCCTTTGGTCTGCGGAGCGCAGGCACGGAAAAGGCGATTGAATGAGACAGGAGGAAAGCATAATGGCTTACAATAACAGAGGTGAGAGACCTGACTCTCCGATGAAAAGAAGAGGCGGACGCAGAAGAAAAAAAGTTTGTGTTTTCTGCGGAAAAGAGAATAACGAGCTTGATTACAAGGATGTAGCAAAACTTAAAAAGTATGTCTCTGAAAGAGGCAAGATCCTTCCGAGAAGAATTACAGGCAATTGCGCTAAGCACCAGAGAGCTCTGACTGTAGCTGTTAAGAGAGCACGTCACATCTCCCTTATGCCGTATATTCAGGATTGATCTAACGGACGGCACGCGAAGCGGCTGCCTTTCAGCGGCAAAAGCAAAGCGGTTTGCCGGTTACAGCTAACAGGCCCTGCAGTTTTCTGCGGGGCTTTTTGCTTGTATGATTTATAGTGGCGGGTTTTACTTTTATCTGTTATAATAGGGTTACAGTGTCGGCAGTACGGGGGCGGAAAGATCTGCATCCGTCCTGCGACGTATCGATCGTATTATATTTATGGGCATTCGGACTTTTCGGAGATTATTCCGGTCCGGGAATGCACCATGGCAGGAAAAGAGATGAAAAACAAGATTAAATTACACGGCGCTCTCAAACGATATATGTGCTGGCCTGTATACCTCGCAATTTTACTCATCGGGGTCACTGCAGCGGTATTGTTTATCGATGTGAAAGCGGGGGCAGTCGCCGCTGCCGGAACAGCTGTTTACATCCTGATCGCTGTTCTGGCGTTCAGAAAATACAGCCCGGCGATCATCAATGACCTGGTTGGCTTTTCTCAGCAATATGAGGATCCGGAAAACCGTATGATGGATAATCTCGTGATCCCATATGCAATTCTGGATTCCGGAGGAAGGACGATCTGGTCAAACCGGAAATTCTGTGAACTGACCGGGAAGGAACCTCTGGCACATATGTCCATTGAGTCTGTCTTCCCCGAAATTTCGGAGAACAAGCTTCCGTCATGGGAAAACGGCGGGGCATCGCAGATCACGGTGAACTATAAGGACAGGATCCTCCGCGCGGAAATGAAAGAGGTTGCCATCGGAGATATAGTCAGGAAGTCTGAGATCCTGAAAGAAGTCGACGGCGAGGTGAACCTCACCGCACTTTACCTTTATGACGAGACGGAATTAAGACAGTACATCCAGCAGTGTGAAGATGAGAAGCCGGTAGTAGGAGTGGCGTACCTCGATAACTATGATGAGGCGCTCCAGAGTGTCGAAGATGTAAGACGTTCACTTCTGATCGCACTGATAGACCGGAAGATCACAAGGTACTTTTCCGAATTCAACGGGCTTGTCAAAAAGACGGAGAAGGACAAGTATCTGATCCTGCTTACGAAGGAGTCACTGGAAATACTCAAAGAACGGCGGTTCAACATACTTGATGAGGTGAAGAGTGTCAATATCGGCAATGAGATGGCAGTCACGCTCAGCATAGGTATAGGACTGAACGGCGCCGGTTACCTTCAGGACTACGAGTATTCCCGCATTGCCATCGAGATGGCGCTGGGCAGGGGCGGAGATCAGGTCGTCATCAGGGACGGCACGAATATTGTGTACATCGGCGGCAAGGCGCCGCAGATGGAGAAGAATACGAGGGTCAAGGCCCGAGTCAAAGCGCAGGCGCTGAAAGAATTTATGAGCTCCAAGGAACACATCGTGGTAATGGGGCACAAGATCACCGATGTCGATGCCCTGGGCGCCGCCATCGGTATTTACAGAGCCGGAAAAACGCTGGGCAAGTCCGTACACATTGTGGTGAACGATCCGACAACATCGATCCGGCCGCTCATGGCAAGTTTTCTGGATTCGCCGGAATATGAGCCGAACATGTTTGTCGACAGTGAACATGCAAAAGAACTGGTGGACAGCAATACGGCTGTCATCGTGGTGGATACCAACAAACCGAGCTATACCGAATGCCCCGAGCTGCTTAAACTTTCCAGGACGATCATCGTACTGGATCATCACCGGAGAGGAAGCGAAGTGATCGAGAACGCAGTGCTTTCTTATGTTGAGCCCTATGCGTCCTCAACCTGCGAGATGGTATCCGAGATCCTTCAGTATTTCTATGATGGGCTTAAGCTCAGGAGCAACGAGGCGGACTGTCTCTATGCAGGAATCATTATCGACACAAATAACTTTACGACGCGATCCGGTGTGAGGACATTTGAGGCCGCCGCTTATCTGAGAAGAAGCGGAGCCGATGTGACGCGCGTCAGAAAAATGCTGCGGGATAATTTCGATTCATACAAAGCGAGAGCAGAAGCGGTCAGAAACTCTGAGATCTACAAATCTTACTTTGCCATTGCGAAATGCCCGAGCGAGGGTCTGGAAAGTCCTACCGTTGTCGGTGCGCAGGCTGCCAACGAACTGCTCAACATAGCAGGGGTGAAAGCGTCCTTCGTCCTCACTGTATATAATCATGTGGTATACATCAGCGCCCGGGCGATCGACGAGGTAAACGTTCAGGTTATGATGGAGCAGCTGGGAGGCGGCGGACATTTGAACATAGCCGGAGCACAGGTGAACGCTTCGGTAGATGAAGCAGAGCAGATGCTCAAGAAGATTATTGACGATACTGTTGTGGAATAAGGTTTATAAGCCGGGATGGAGTAGAAAAATGAAAGTAATATTATTGGAAGATGTAAAAAGCCTGGGAAAAAAAGGAGATCTGGTCAACGTAAGCGACGGATATGCGCGCAACATGCTCTTCCCCAAAAAACTCGGGGTGGAAGCCAATGCCAAAAACATGAACGACCTCAAGCTGCGCAAAGCTAACGAGCAGAAAGTGGCACAGGAGAATCTGGAGGCGGCAAAGGCATTCGCGAAGGACCTGGAAGACAAGGTGGTCGTAGTAAAGATCAAAGTCGGTGAAGGCGGAAAGACTTTCGGTTCCGTGTCGGCCAAGGAAATTTCCGAGGCGGCAAAAACCTCTTATGGCCTTGACATCGACAGGAAAAAGATCGTACTTGCAACTCCTGTCAAGACCACGGGAGAATTTTCGGTTCCCGTAAAACTTCATCCTAAGGTAACAGGCAATCTGAAAGTACGTGTAGAAGCGGAGTGATAAGATGGAAGAAGCTTTGATCAAAAGGGTCCTTCCCCACAGTATCGAGGCAGAACAGTCCGTGATCGGTTCGATGCTGCTTGACAGAGACGCGATTCTGGTCGCTTCTGAAATTCTGACGAGCGAAGATTTTTATCAGAAGCAGTATGGGGTCATTTTTGACACAATGGTTGAGCTCTGCAACGAAGGCAAGCCGGTCGATCCGATCACACTTCAAAACCGGCTGAAAGAAAAGGAGCTTCCGCCGGATATCAGCAGCATGGAATACGTACGCGAGATGCTGCAGGCGGTGCCCACTTCTGCCAATGTCAAGTACTATGCGGACATTGTCAGTGAGAAGGCAGCGCTTCGAAACCTGATCAAAGCGAACGAGGAGGTTGCAAACGCCTGCTACTTTCAAAACGAAAGCTGCGATGAAATACTGGATGAGGCGGAGAAAAAGCTTTTCAGAGCCCTGCAGAGAAAAGATACGGGTGAATATGTTCCGATACAGCAGATCGTGCTGAACGCGATCGATAACATCGAAAAGGCTTCCCGGATCAAAGGAAATGTAACGGGGATCCCGACCGGATTTACCGATCTGGACTATAAGACTTCGGGGCTGCACGCCTCCGATCTGGTCCTTGTCGCTGCCAGACCTTCCATGGGAAAAACAGCTTTTGTACTCAACATCGCACAGCGTATTGCACGCCGGGGAGATGCGACGGTAGCCATTTTCAGTCTGGAAATGTCAAGGGAGCAGCTTGTCAACAGACTTCTGGCGATGGAATCACATGTCGATTCGCAGAGCCTGAGGACAGGTAATCTCAGCGGAGAGGACTGGGCAAAGCTGGTGGAAGGAGCCAATGTGATCGGTTCCTCAAGGCTTATCATCGATGATACGCCGGCCATCACGGTTGCCGAGCTCAGATCCAAATGCAGAAAATATAAGCTGGAGCATGATCTGGGCGTGATCATGATCGACTATCTGCAGCTGATGAGCGGAACCGGGAAGAGCGATTCCCGCCAGCAGGAGATCTCGGAGATATCCAGATCGCTTAAAGCACTGGCGCGAGAACTGAGCGTTCCGGTCATCGCCCTTTCACAGCTGAGCAGAGCGGTGGAACAGCGTCCCGACCACAGACCGATGCTTTCGGACCTTAGAGAGTCGGGGGCAATCGAGCAGGATGCGGATGTCGTGATGTTCATCTATCGTGATGATTATTATCACAAAGATACAGAGAAGAAAGACATTGCCGAGATCATCATTGCCAAACAGCGAAACGGCCCTATCGGAACCATTGAACTTGTGTGGATGCCCAAGTATACGCAGTTTATGAATATGAAGGAAAACTGATGCGAGGGTAAGTTTTCGGCGAAAAAAAGCAGGCTGCAAACACAGCCTGCTTTAAAAATCAAAAACAAAAGGTAACCGGCAATCCGCTTTGCTGCTTGCCGGTAACCAACAATCCACTTCGTGGGGTGCCGGCTAAATTATTCGCCGGGATGAATAGCCTCTGTCGGACATGCATCTGCACATGTACCGCAATCTACGCACATATCCGGATTGATCTCATAATGATCATCACCCTGAGCGATAGCGCCTGCAGGACATTCAGCTTCACAGGTTCCGCAGCTTACACAATCATCAGAAATAACATATGCCATAGTATTTTCCTCCTTAAATTGCTTTTATGGTTAATGTTATTTTAATATAAAGATCCCCGGATTACAAGTACCAAAATGTGAAAAAAAGAGTATTTTTTGAGTTAATGACAGATAACTTTTAATAAAAGAAGATTTATTGTAACTGTTTAGAACAGGCCGAAGCACTTGCTGCTAAGGCCGTACGAACATGAATCAGCAAGCAAAAATCCTATCGCCGGAGGCGATTTGAACACCGCGCAGCGCTGTTCATGAGCAAGTAGCAAAGCGGATTGCGAATGTCCGCTTTTTCGGATTTTTGCATGTATCTGTTCAGTCTCTGAACAGATACGATTTATTTGCAGTTACATATCGCGGCGGTATGATACCGGCTGTATGATAAAACGAGAGGAGAGTGTATCGAAAATGAACATTGTTACAAAAGATATGACAATAGGTGAGCTTCTGTCGCTCAATCAGAGCATTGCCCCGATCCTCCAAAGGTCCGGAATGCATTGCATCGGATGCCCGTCATCGCAGAACGAAACGCTGGAAGAAGCTGCTGCGGTCCATGGACTGGATGCAGATATTCTGACGGCACAGCTGAACGATTTTCTTAAAGATATGATGTGATCGAAAGCCCCTTTATGGGGCTTTCCGCATTGCTGCTTTTCGCTGACTGATAGCCCTTTTCGGGCTATCAGTTATATCTCCGCCAAAATAGCCAGTGCATCTTCGGAGATAAGCTCGGCGTGTTCACGCAGGTAGGCCTCTCCTGCCTCCGAGAAAGCACTTCCGTCGCCGTATTCCGAGAGAATGTTGCATACTTTGTTGAAGTCTTCGGGTGAGCAGTCGTCCTGATGAAGCACAAGGCTGTACCTGTTGGAGGATGCTTCACGGTACAGGCTGTTTCTGCCATGGAAGAATCCGCCAAGACCATGCGAAGCACTGATCACATTATCCAGAGAGCGGAATGTAAAGAGGTGCACCAGGTTTGGCGCCGCATCAGCTGCAGCGTCGTTTTTCGCGGCGCCTTCTTCCGCAGATGTTTTCCTGTTCTCTGCACGGGCGCGCCCTTCATGCAGCTTTTGTATCAGATCAAGAATACTGTCGGCCCCGTCAAATTGTATGGCATTTCGAGAAGCATCGCCGCGGAACGGGGCAAATTTGGAAAAACGGGTATCAAGCTCTTCCGGATCTTCGACTTTCGTGATGATGAGAACAATGCTTTCGGCACTTACAGGGATCGCTTCGATCATAAGAGGGATATTGTCTGCCTCAAATCCGAACTGCGTATGTGCCTGCTCGATCATATCCCGGAAAAGCTGCTTAGCCTTCTCGGTCCCGTACGCAAGTTCGCTGAGACGGATCTGATGATTTTCCAGGTCCTGCCTTGTGAGCGTACAGCGTATCTGATTCTCATTTATCTTTTCTATCTTCAATTCTTCACTTCCTTCCGGAATTAACATATTCGATAAACGGTATGTTCTGATCATTCGGATCTTTTATTATAACTGTACCTGCTTTGCAGGAGTACAATATAATATTATATTATATAACAAAGTCGAAGTAAATGTAAAGAATTCCGGACTTTATTTTTGCATTTTTGCGGTGCGGGTAATGCCATTTACAGTGAATCATTCTGAGATTCGTTCGACAAATTATGCGAAACACTTGAACTTGCGGACGGATGAGATATAATACTTGTGAGAATACCTTCTGAAGGACGGCATACATAAGAGCTTAACAAACCGCCTTTTTACTGAACAAAAGATAACCCGGATGAGGGTCTGTTCTCAACCGTAAGGTGCTTTCTGAATTCGTGGGATGAAAGGAGGGCAGTGTTACGGAAAATATATCACAGAATACGAAAGAGAACCGTTCGATCTCTGTGCTGCAAAAAGAACTTGAAAGGTATGACAGCATGGGCGTAAGATTATATTTGGACGGCCGCAGACGAAGCCCTCGCTCGATCGCCAGAGCCTGTATGATCGCGGAGGGAGAGGGATACATGAGAGATTATAAAGAAGATAAGCGCGGAAGGATAACCCGCGTGGACTTCGATTATATAAGGCATACATAAGATTCAGGTACTGAAAAGATACGAAGCCCTCTAAAGGCATCGATCGTCCTCAGCAAACGATGCAAGGTCAATGTTCACTTGATGTGGACATTGACCTATGTTATAATAGGGCCTGTTATGGGCTTTGGAGGACAATGCATACTAAGGAGAACAGAATGAAAAAGAAAAAACGCAGCCCGGCTATGACAGTGATAATACTTATCATTTTGGTAGCCGCAGCAGGGCTGCTTACCAATATCATCAGGAGCCGAATGCCTACTAAAGAACGCATGGACCTGCGTGAATATTACGGAGAAGCGCCGGAAGGAGAGGCGATCCTGGTCCTTCACGCGGATATCATGGAAAAACATGCGCTGCTTTTGGGCGAAACGGCATATCTTCCTCTGGGTATCGTGAATACATATCTTAACCAACGGTACTACTGGGATGCAGAAAACAGACAGATCATATATGCAACACCTTCCGAGGTGACATACACTCCCGCTTCGGAAGAAGGCGGAGGTGATGTATGGCTGCATAACGAAGATGTGTACCTGAGCGTACCGTATGTGCAGCGTTACACGGATATCGATGTATACTACAATCACAGCCCCGAACGTGTTGCGATCCAGTACCGGTTTGAAGACCTTAAAGCGGTCACGGCAAAAAAGAATACTGCGGTGAGATATCAGGGGGGCATCAAATCGCCCATCCTGTGCGATGTTTCGGCCGGCAGCATAATGTATCTGGCGGCTGAGCTCGAGAACTGGGCCCAGGTTTTCACGCCGGACGGCTATATCGGATATGTACAGAAGAGCGTGTATCAGGAAGCTTCCGCGGAACAGACGGCAAGAGAGAGCAGCATAGAACAATATACCCATACCTCTTTCGAGAGCCCGGTCAATCTGGTGTGGCACCAGGTGACGGTGGCGGATGCCAACTCCTATTTTGAAAATGATACGGCAGCGGTATCAGGCGTCAATGTTATTTCGCCGACCTGGTATACGATGACGGATAATGCCGGAAATATCAGAGATATTTCCTCTGCGGACTATGTCAATGCCGCCCATAACAAAGGCATGCAGGTTTGGGCGCTGATCGATAATTTTACTTCGGATATGAGTACGTTTGAGGTGCTTTCGCACACTGCTTCGCGGCAGGCACTGATCGGCAATCTGGTAAGCTCGGTCGTAAACTGCGGAGCTGACGGTATCAATATCGATTTCGAGACACTGAGCGAAGAGACAGGGGTTCATTTTCTGCAGTTTTTGCGTGAACTGTCCGTTGAATGTCGCAGGAAAAATCTGATCCTTTCGGTCGATAACCCTGTGCCGGAGGATTTTACCGGCCATTATGACCGGGCCGAGCAGGGAAGAGTGGTCGATTATGTGATCATTATGGGCTACGACGAACACTATGT
The DNA here is from genome assembly GCA_902803215.1 of uncultured Lachnospiraceae bacterium. Taxonomy (GTDB): domain Bacteria; phylum Bacillota; class Clostridia; order Lachnospirales; family Lachnospiraceae; genus Blautia_A. The sequence goes on along the minus strand of CADCPK010000022.1, from coordinate 16,717 downwards.
GGGGTCGGTCGAGGCAGGATCTGTTGCTTCATTACCGTGGGTGGAAAAGGGCGTAGCAGATACGATCGCAGAAGTTCCTCCCGAGAAGGTGATCCTCGGCATACCGTTCTACTGCCGATTGTGGAAGGTGATGGCAGAATCACTGTCCAGCGAAGCGCTCGGAATGGGCGAAGCAAATCGGGTCGTCAGTGAGCACAAGGTGGAATTATACTGGGATAATGTTGTCTGCCAGCACGTAGGTTCATACGATGCAGACGGCGCCAACTGGAAGATCTGGCTTGAGGACGCCGAATCTATCGCAGCCAAGACCGATCTTGTGAACAAATATAATCTTGCGGGAACCGCAGCGTGGAAGCTTGGCCTGGAAGAGAGCTCGATCTGGACCGTGATTTCGGAGCACCTGCAGCGTTAAGGAGAAATATGGCAGCTATAGTATATCTGGCATCAGCCTTCCTGCTTGGAAGGCTGATGACTGAACTGATCATGGTACAGAATACAAAAGATGAAGGGCGCCGGAACCGCATCTGGGTTCTGATCGTATCCTGTTTTGGCATCGGTGTTCTGGCTTTGTCATGGCTGCTCTATTTTCTGGCCTATCTTCTCCATGTGGCTTTTAAAGTAAAGCAGCCGCTGCTTCCGGCAAACATCATGGTTATTCTTGTGGTGGCAGTATGTACTGCGATCTGCGTGATCAGGCGGAGAAAAGCCGGACAGAGACTGTTCGGTGAAAACCTCATTTCTGACCGGAAGCTGTTCCTCAAAGAATGCATATGGTTTGGACTTCTGTTTGTGTTCTTTCTATATACAATGGCATATGTTTTTCATGTGACGGGAGACAGGCTTTACTCGGGCTTTACCGTGTTCAGCGATTATGCTCCTCATACTGCCATGATCCGATCGTTTTCACATTCGGCGAATTATCCGACGCAATATCCCCATTTTGGCGGCGCAGATGTCAAATACCATTTTATGTTTCAGTTCCTTGTCGGAAATCTGGAATATCTGGGCCTTAGGATCGATATGGCCTATAATCTGGTCAGCGCCCTTTCGCTGTGGGGATTTGTGGTGATGCTGTGTCAGCTTGCTTACCGGCTTTCCGGAAGCTTTGCCGCAGTGATACTTTCCCCTGTGCTTCTGGTGTTCCGCAGCGGAACCGCTTTTTTCAGATTTGTCGAGGAGCATCTTAAAGCAGGGGACCTGCTGAAAACGCTTGCCGATAATACCACGTTTATCGGCTACACCCCAAATGAGAACTGGGGGCTCTGGAACTACAATGTATACCTGAATCAAAGACATCTCGGATTTGGGCTCCTTATCATGAGTGTGGTGATATGGGCGTTCCTCGATATGTTCGAGGAAGGGGCAGGCGTCGATGCGCGAGGATTGGCTTTTATCAAAAACAGGATTTTTTCGAAGGAAGCCTGGAAACCGATCAGGCCGGAAAGGGCTATTCTGTTCGGCATGATCATCGGCCTTTGTTCTTTCTGGAACGGAGCATGTGTGATCGGCGGACTGCTGATCCTGTGCGGGATGGCAGTGTTTTCGAACGGTAAGGCAGATTACCTGATCCTTGCGGCCGTGGCTGTTTTCTTCTCATGGATAGAAACACATATTTTTATCACCGGTCAGGCCTTCTCTTTCGGATGGTACTGGGGATTCCTGAGTGAGAACAAGACGCTGCCCGGTGTTCTGTGGTATCTGATCCAGGTGACGGGCCTGACCTTTGTGGGCCTTATTCCTGCACTTTTGCTGATGAAACGAAGCGAGAGGCTTTACACGGCGGCGTTTCTGTTCCCGCTGATCTTTGCGTTTTGCTTTTCGCTCACACCCGACATCAACGTAAATCATAAATATATCATGATCTCCATGGCTTTTATGTCGGTGATCTGGGGTGTGACACTTGCAAAGCTTTTTCGGTACGGGGCGGTCACCTGCGTCTCGGCAGGTCTTGTTATCGTTCTGCTCACCGTGACCGGCCTTTATGATTTTGTCGTGATCGTCAAAGATAATGACGCTTATCACAGACTGTCCGTGCCGCTGCACAGTGAGATCACCGACTGGATCTCGGATAATCTGTCGGAAAAAGATCTGATGCTTACCCCCGAATACAGCATGAACGAGGTCACCATGTCGGGAGTGATGATGTATATGGGGTGGCCGTACTATGCCTGGTCGGCGGGATACGACACCTATTACAGAGGCGGACAGGCATCTCTGATCTACACGACAGACAATTCGAAGATGCTTGCCGAAACAGTAAAAAGGGAGAACATTAAATTTATTTTATATGAAGAAGGAATGACATACGAGGAGCTTGATTGTCGGGAAGACGTGATTGCTTCCGTATATCCGGAGGTTTTCCGATCGGAAGATGGGAGGATCAGAATTTATGAAACAAGAACAACAGAATCCGTCGAATCCGGCAATGCAGTCGCTTCCGAAGGATGATCATATAACAGAAACGGTCAAGTGGGGAGCCTGCTCGGCAGCGGGAGTCCTGCTTGTTGTGCTGTCTGTACTTTGGCTGAAGGGAGATGCTTTTGTCTTTTGGACATGGTGGCTCCTGGCGCTGCTTTTCGGAATGGCATTCATGCCGTTCACAAGCCTATTATTTCGCGGGTTTGAAGACAAAGGATGGTTCTTTTCCAAAGCCCTCGGCATTGCCGTCTGCGGATTTACGGAATGGTTTCTGGTTGCGGTGAAGCTGATGGTATTCAATACCGCTACCTGCGTTTTCGTATGTATCCTTTACGCAGCCGGTATGATGCTGCTTTTGCGGAAACGGCAGAAAAAGGGTGATACCATACTGCCCTGGAATCATTTTCGGCTGATCATTTACGGAGAGCTGCTTTTTGCCGCCGTTTTCCTGGTTTGGACATTCCTTGCCGGGATGCGCCCCGAAGCGTACGGAACCGAAAAGTTTATGGACTATGGCTTTATGGAAGCCATGATGCGCAGCCGTACACTTCCCGCCATCGACATGTGGTACTCGGGCGGAACACTCAACTATTATTACGGCGGGCAGTATTTTGCGGTATTTCTGACAAAGCTGTCGGGGAGCCGTGTAGAAGTTACCTATAATCTGATGCGTACCTTTATTGCGGGGTTCGCGTTTATTCTGCCCTGCTCACTGGCGTTTCAGATGATGCAGGATGAGAAACGCCTGAGAAATCAGAAATCTTCGGGATTGGTATCCCGTATAGCGGGGCTGATCGCAGGAACTGCGGTGTGCTTCTGCGGAAACATGCACTATGTCGTCTACAGGTGGATCATTCCGCTGCTCACCCGCTTACGGGGAGGAGAGTACACAGACAGCTATTGGTTTCCCGATGCGACAAGGTATATAGGGTTTGTTCCGGATGTGCCCGACAAGACGATCCACGAATTTCCGTGCTATTCCTTTGTCCTGGGCGATCTTCATGCCCATGTGGTAAATATTATTTTTGTCCTTTTGATGATCGGCCTGCTGTATGCGTGGAGTTCGTATACAAGGGACAGAAGCTCGTACCTTGACGGGACCCGGCGCGGGGCGCTGAGGGAAATCTTTCAACCGCACATTTTTGTCGTGGGATTTCTGCTTGGAATGTATCAGCTGAACAATTTCTGGGACTTTGTGATCTATTTTGTCGTCGCGGGCGGAACGATCCTTTTTACCAATCTGGTAAGGCAGGAAAAGATGAGCACGGCGATATTGATCACGGCAGCGCAGGCTGTCCTGTTCGCAGCGGTTTCGGCTATCGTCATTCTTCCGTTTACGCTGATATTTGAAACGATGGTATCGGGTGTGGCATTATGCCGGCACCATTCACTTCCTCATCAGCTTCTGATACTGTGGGGACTGCCGTGCTTCGTCTCGATTATGCTGATCATAGCGATGATCGCAGACAGAAAGAAAGAAGGCAGGAGGGGACCGGGAGGCTTCCTCGCGGGAATAACCGTGCCCGATATGTATGCCGGCATTCTTGCTCTTTGCGCGATCGGCCTGGTGCTGATCCCGGAGATCGTATATGTGAGAGACATTTACGAGGACGGAAATGCGAGGGCCAACACCATGTTCAAACTGACCTACCAGGCATATATCATGTTTGGAATTATGATGGGATTCGGTCTGGTCAGGCTTCTTCGTATATCGAAAGGGATCGTACTGAAAATCGCGGGGGCGATCGCGCTTGTCTTTCTCATGGCTACAGCCGGGTATATGGGAAATGCCTGCGGTTCATGGTTTGCAGACGGTATTCAGAACATCAATTATCGCGGCCTGTATGCGCTGGGACATCTTGATACGGACTTTGCCGCCGATGCCAATGCGATCTACTGGCTGAAGGATAATGTGAAGGGCTCGCCGGTCGTGCTGGAGGCTAACGGAAACAGCTATACCGGGTACAACCGGGTTTCGGCGTCGACAGGGCTTCCGACCCTGCTCGGATGGTATGTGCACGAATGGCTCTGGCGTTCCGACACGGAGGACCTGAATATCATCAGCGAAGATATTCAGACGATTTATACATCAGAAGATTTGGATGTTGTGAAAGACCTGCTGATAGATTATAATGTGTCATATATCTTTGTGGGAGCCTATGAGGAAGAAAAATTCGGAGAGGCACTGAACAAAGATTCTCTGCGGTCTCTCGGAAATGTAGTGTTTGAAGACGGCAGCAGCGGCACTTTTATCGTTCAGGTGCAGGGAGCCGGGGAAGGAGCGGAACAATCATGAAAGCGGAAGTGGCATGTATGACAGCTGCTTCACCGGATCATAAAGTGCTTGCGCGCGCAGGCATGATCCTGAAAAAGGGAGGGCTGGTGGCTTTTCCTACGGAGACAGTGTATGGACTGGGCGGGAACGCTCTGGACCCGTCCGCGTCTCGTAAGATCTACGCCGCAAAAGGACGGCCGTCCGATAATCCGCTGATCGTGCATATTGCCGATATGAAAGATCTTGAGGGAATAGCGGCAGCGGTCCCCGAAAAGGCGCGTGAGATGGCCGATAAGTTCTGGCCGGGTCCGCTGACCATGATCTTCCCAAAAACGGACAGAGTCCCGCTCGAGACGACAGGAGGCCTCGAGACGGTGGCCGTAAGGTTTCCGAGCGATCCCATCGCACAGGAGCTGATCAGATGTGCGGGCGGATATGTGGCGGCACCGAGCGCAAACACTTCGGGACGCCCGAGCCCGACCACCGCGCAGCACGTTATCGACGACCTCGGAGACACGATCGATATGATCATCGACAGCGGTCCTGTCGGGATAGGGCTCGAATCCACGATCATCGATTTCTCGGGAGATGTTCCGGTTATTCTCAGACCGGGGTATATTTCGCCGCAGATGGCAGGCGAGATCGTGCCGGATATCCGCATCGATCCCGGCCTTCTTAAAGACGGCGGAAATGTACGGCCTAAAGCGCCGGGTATGAAATACAGGCATTATGCTCCCAAGGCAGATCTCACGGTTGTAGAAGGCTCTTTGCAGGAGGTAACCCTTCTGATCAGAGAAAAAGTGAAAGAAAGCATAAGAGAAGGAAGGACACCCGGAGTGATCGCTTCGGAAGAAACATTTGAATGCTACCCTGAAGGAATAGTCAGATGCATCGGAAGCCGTTCTGATGAGGAGAGCATTGCCCGGCATCTGTATCAGGTACTTCGGGCGTTTGACGATGACGGCGTCGAGGTGATCTGGTCGGAAGCCTTTGATACACCGACGCTGGGACAGGCAATTATGAATCGTCTGCTGAAAGCGGCAGGCCACCGGGTTATATATGCGGGAGGACAAAAGAATGATAGCTCTGGGGTGTGATCATGGCGGGTTTGAACTGAAACAGGAGATCAAACAGTATCTGGACGAAAATAAACTTGAATATGTGGATCTCGGCACCGACAGTACGGAATCTACAGACTATCCGGTGTATGCACGTAAAGTGGTTCATGCTATTCTCTCCGGAGAGTGTGAAAAAGGTATCCTGATCTGCGGCACAGGAATCGGTATTTCCATCGCTGCCAATCGTTATAAAGGGATCAGAGCGGCTCTTTGCACTGACTGCTTTATGGCAGAGGCGACCAGACAGCACAACGATGCGAACATTCTGGCCCTTGGCGGAAGAGTGGTAGGCCCCGGACTTGCAGTGAAGATCGTGGATACATTTTTGAACACACCTTTCTCCGAGGGTGAAAGGCATAAAAATCGTATCAGACTGATCGAAGAAACAGAGGACTGATCATGGCTTTGAAGATCACAAAAAGAAGCGGCTACATCTCCTGGGATGAGTATTTCATGGGAGTTGCCGCGCTTTCTGCAATGCGGTCGAAAGACCCGAACTCTCAGGTAGGCGCATGCATCGTGAGCAACGACAACAAGATCCTGTCCATGGGGTACAACGGGTTTCCCAGAGGATGCTCCGACGACGTATTCCCCTGGGACAGGGAAGGAGAGCCGCTGGAGACAAAGTATCATTATGTGACGCACAGTGAACTGAATGCCATACTAAATTACAGGGGCGGCAGTCTGGAAGGTGCAAAGCTGTATGTTACCATGTTCCCGTGCAACGAGTGCGCGAAGGCGATCATACAGGCCGGCATAAAGACGGTTGTGTATGACTGCAACAAATATGAAGGAACCCCGTCCGTCATTGCATCAAAAAGGATGCTTGACGCAGCCGGAGTGCGGTACTATCAGTATCAGCATACGGGGCGGGAGATCACTATTAAACTATAGAAAAGGAGACAGGAATGGCAAAGGACAAGAAGCTGGTTGAGGCGATCACTTCGATGGAGGAGGATTTCGCCCAATGGTATACGGATGTTGTGACAAAAGCGGAACTCTGCGGTTACACCAGCGTTAAAGGATGTATGGTGATCAAACCGGACGGCTATGCGATCTGGGAGAATATTCAGCATGAGCTTGACCGCAGATTTAAAGAGACAGGTGTGCAGAATGTGTATATGCCCCTCTTTATTCCGGAATCACTTCTTCAAAGAGAGAAGGATCATGTGGAAGGCTTTGCTCCCGAGGTAGCCTGGGTTACTCACGGAGGCCTGGAGCCGCTTCAGGAACGTCTTTGCGTCAGACCGACTTCGGAGACTCTTTTCTGCGACTTCTATCAGAAAGAGATCCATTCTCACAGAGATCTTCCGAAGGTTTACAATCAGTGGTGCTCGGTGGTGCGCTGGGAGAAGACAACACGTCCTTTCCTTCGTTCACGTGAATTCCTGTGGCAGGAGGGCCATACCGCTCATGCTACGGCAGAAGAGGCAGAAGAGAGAACCATTCAGATGCTGAACGTATATGCGGATTTCTGCGAGGAAGAGCTTGCCATTCCGGTCATTCGCGGGCAGAAGACAGATAAAGAAAAATTTGCCGGTGCGGAATCGACCTACACGATCGAAGCACTTATGCATGACGGAAAAGCGCTTCAGTCGGGAACCAGCCACAATTTCGGCGACGGATTTGCCAGAGCCTTCGGCATTCAGTATGCGGATAAAGAGAACAAACTTCAGTATGTCCATCAGACTTCCTGGGGAATGACAACGCGTATGATCGGCGCGATCATCATGGTACATGGCGATAACAGCGGCCTTGTTCTTCCGCCGAGAATCGCTCCGGTACAGGCGGTGGTAATTCCGATCCAGCAGAGAAAAGAAGGAGTTCTCGCCAAGGCAGATGAGCTTCTTCAGGCCCTTAAGGCAGCAGGGATCCGTGCTAAGCTGGATGATACGGACAAGAGCCCGGGATTCAAATTTGCAGAGCAGGAGATGAGAGGCATCCCGGTACGTATCGAGTGCGGCCCCAAGGATATCGAAAACGGACAGGCAGTCATCTGCAGAAGAGATACAAGAGAAAAATATGTGGTATCTTTTGAGGAGCTGCCCGGAAAAGTCAGCGAGATCCTGAAAGTGATGCAGACCGAGATGTTTGAAAGAGCGAAAAAGCATCGGGATGCGCATACTTACACGGCCACGGACTACGAAACATTCAAAGACATCATCAACAATAAGCCGGGATTTGTCAAAGCAATGTGGTGCGGAAACAGAGAGTGTGAGGATCGTATCAAAGAGGATGTTCAGGCCACATCACGCTGCATGCCTTTTGCACAGGAAACCCTTTCGGATACCTGTGTATGCTGCGGAAAGCCCGCAAAGAAAATGGTGTACTGGGGCAGAGCGTATTGATCGGCCGTCAAGTCTGAACGGTTTCGTGCACTTGCTTCTTGACAAGCACATGTGAATGGTATATAAATGATAAAGAATAGCGCCATTCGGGATACTGACCTGAAGACGCATGACAATAATTCAGATCCGGAGGAGGATGATCCATGAATAAAGCAGAATTAGTGGAAGCAATGGTAAAAGATACAAACCTGTCCAAAAAAGATGTAGAAGCAGTTCTCAAATCTTTTGTTGAAGCAGTGACCAACGAACTGAAAGACGGCGGAAAAGTTCAGCTTGTAGGCTTTGGCACTTTTGAAGTGAGCGAGCGTGCCGCAAGAGAAGGACGCAACCCGCAGACAGGCGAGACAATGACCATCGAAGCTTCAAAATCCCCGAAATTTAAAGCGGGTAAAGCTTTCAAGGACGCGATCAACAACTGATCATGCAGCTATGGGGAGAATGGAAATTCTCCCCTTTTGTTATATTTGTAAGAATGTTTTTGAGGAGGTTCCATGAGACTGGATAAATACCTGAAAGTATCCCGGCTGATCAAACGCAGGACCGTCGCCAACGAAGCATGTGATGCCGGCAGGGTCCTTCTTAACGGGAAGGAAGCCAAAGCATCTGCCGAGGTCAAACCGGGCGACACGATCGAGATCAGGTTTGGAAGCCGAAGCGTCAAGGCAGAGGTTCTGGATGTGAAGGAAACCGTACGTAAAGAAGAAGCAGAATCATTGTTCCGATATCTTTGATCTGTTTGAGGCTTTCGTCATTATTTACATTTGTTTTAACAATGGGCAAAAAGGTTGCGGATCGGTTAAGAACGGTGTAAACTTAAAGAAATACATTGATTGATCGTCACATGGCAGGGGAGAGCCGTGGCGGATAAGAATAAGGGGACGGAAGAGTGAAAAAGAAACAGAAAAGGAGCAGAAGTCAGGCGGAGTACAACCGTCTCGGACTTCTTGTGATTACTGTTGTTGTTCTTCTTTTTCTGGGCAGCATGCTGCAAAGCAGCCGTAAACTGGAAACGCGACTTGCATCGTACGATGCCAGAGCTGCGGCTTTGGAGGAGAAGCTGGAAGAAGAAAGAGCACGGACCGAAGAGATCGATGCTCTTAAGGAGTACATGAAAACAGATGAATATGCCGAAGAAGTAGCCCGGGAAAAACTTGGGCTGGTGAAGTACGGCGAGATCGTTTTCAGGGAAGGATCATCCGGGGAGGAATAAAAAAATGCCATACCGGCATCCGCAAGGGTACAGGTATGGCTATTTGTTTTTGAACATATGGAAATCAGAAGCGAGGAAATTTACAGAAAAGCAGAAAACTATACGGATGAGAACAACCTTCTTCCGCCCAAAACCTTTGTGGCTGCGGGAATTTCCGGCGGGAGCGATTCTGTCGTGATGCTTCATATGCTCATGCGCTATGCAGAAACGCACGATATTTACCCTGCTGTGGTTCATGTAAACCATGGGATAAGAGGCGATGAGGCGGCGCGCGATGCGGAATTTGTCCGCGATATCTGCGAAAAACATAAATGGGAATACCGACTGTATGAGTACGATGTTCCGCAGATCTCCCGGGACAGACATATAAGTCTCGAAGAAGCCGGAAGAGAAGCAAGAAAAGATGCTTTTGAAAGATTTCGTAAAGAGAAAAACATTGAATCGGGAATGTTTCGCGTTGCCCTGGCGCACAATATGAATGATCTGTGTGAAACGTTCCTGCATAATCTTGCACGGGGAACAGGGCTCAGGGGTCTGTGTTCCATGAAGGCGCATAGCGGAAACATCATTCGTCCGATCCTCTGTCTCACTAAAGAAGAGATCCTGGCCTACGCATCGGAGCTGAAGCTTTGCTGGATCACCGACAGCACAAACGAATCCGACGATTATACCAGAAATCGTATCCGGAGACATGTGCTGCCCGAGATCGTAAACGGTATCAACCCGAAGGCCCTTGAGCATATTGCGGAAACTTCCCTCATGACAGAGGCTGCAGTGGATTATCTGGACCGGAAGGCCGAAGAAGTTCTTGAAGAATGCCTGAAAGAAAGCGGGGCAGCTTATGGAAATTCTGCCGGCATTTATCTGGGCGCCGCTTTTTATCGCGCAGATTCCGCGCTGCATCCCTATATCATCCTGAAAGCGTTCGAACTGCTGGCCGGCAGACGCAGAGATTTTGGCAGGAATCATGTGCAGGCTGTACTGGACCTTGCTTACGGTAACACCGGAAGAGGCGTTGACCTTCCCGAAAGGATACGGGCGGAGAAGGAAAGCGGCGGTATCCGTCTGAACCGGGCCCGGGATGAAGAAAAAACGGAAAAAAAGGACATAGAAATGCGCATTTTTCCATATAAAGGGGAGAAGATTCGTCAAAAATTGTGTACGAAATGGTTCGATTATGATAAAATAACCGCGTATGTCGAATTTCGCACACGGAAGACAGGAGACTATATGGTGATCCACCCGGACGGCCGCAAGAAAAAATTGACGCGCATTATGATGGACGATGGTATTCCGGCACGGATAAGAGAGAATATTCCGTTGGCTGCTGCGGGCAGCCACGTGCTCTGGATTGCCGGAGGCCGGTCTACAGAGGCATTTCGTGTGGACGATTCAACAAAAACCATTTTAGAACTTACTTTTACCGGAGGGGAAAATAATGAGTGATCACATCAGAATACTGCATTCCGAAGAAGAAGTAGATAACAGAATACGTGAGATTGCGGCAATGATCGATAAGGATTACGCGGGAAAGCCGATCCATATGATCTGTGTCCTTAAAGGCGGAGCTTTCTTTATGTGCGAGCTGGCCAAGAGGATCACATGTCCGGTTTCACTGGACTTTATGTCTGTATCCAGCTACGGCAACGGCAAAAGTTCGAGCGGAGTGGTGCGTATTGTAAAGGACCTTGACGAGCCGCTCGAAGGTAAAAATGTTCTTGTTGTGGAGGATATTGTTGATTCGGGCAGAACACTCAGTTACCTGCTGGAGATCGTAAAGGACCGTCATCCGGCGAGCGTACGTCTTTGCACGCTGCTCGACAAGCCGGAAAGAAGGGTCAAGGATGTGAAGGTAGATTATTGCTGCTTTGAGATCCCGGACGAATTTGTCGTAGGGTACGGACTTGACTACGCGCAGAAGTACCGCAATCTTCCCTACATCGGTGTCGTGGAGACGGATGAGTGAGAAAGACTGTATGTGTATGAGAAAGCTGCGTTACTGCTCACAGTCTTTGGAATGGGAATAGAAAAAAAGCTGCCGATAGTCGGATGCAGAGAGAATAGAAAGGAGCCGAACAGTTGGACAGACAATCATCGGGCAGAATAGGCATGTATTTACTCCTGGCCGGCCTGCTGATCGTAGGTTATCTGTTTCTAAATCAACAGGTAAACACAAGAAGCGATTACAGCTATGAGCAGATGGCAGAGGATCTTAAAGCGGGGAAGATCACAGACGCGCAGATCCTGCCGAACAGAGAAGTACCGACGGGTGCTGTCATTGTGAACATTTCGGGACAGGGACAGCAAAAGTTCTATGCCACGGATGTGACGAAAGCAGAAGAGCTTCTGCGCGAAAATAAAATTTCGGTCGATGTGGAGGATGTTCCGAAAGACACAGGATTTTTGGCAGGGCTGCTTCCGATGCTGATTTCCACAGGCCTTATCATTTTCCTCTTTGTCATGATGAGCAGACAGATGGCGGGAGGAGGCGGAAACAATTCCCGCATGATGAACTTTGGAAAAAGCAGGGCACGTCTGTCTTCGCCGGAAGAGCAGAAGGTTACTTTTAAAAATGTGGCGGGGCTTAAAGAAGAGAAAGAAGACCTGAAAGAGGTGGTCGATTTTCTGAAGGCACCGCAGAAATATACGAAAGTCGGCGCGCGCATCCCGAAAGGTGTGCTCCTTGTCGGCCCTCCGGGTACAGGCAAGACACTTCTCGCAAAGGCGGTTGCGGGCGAAGCCGGAGTTCCCTTTTTCTCGATCTCGGGCTCGGATTTTGTCGAAATGTTTGTGGGCGTCGGTGCGTCCAGAGTAAGGGACCTCTTTGAAGAGGGCAAACACCATGCTCCCTGTATCATATTTATCGATGAGATCGACGCTGTCGCCAGACAGCGAGGCACGGGCATGGGCGGAGGCCATGACGAGAGAGAGCAGACACTGAACCAGCTTCTGGTAGAGATGGACGGTTTTGGCGTCAACGAAGGGATAATCGTTATGGCGGCGACAAACCGGGTCGATATACTGGACCCGGCAATACTGCGCCCCGGCAGATTTGACCGTAAAGTCGGAGTGGGCAGGCCGGATGTTCAGGGACGTGAAGAGATCCTGAGAGTCCATGCCAAAGAAAAACCGCTTGCCGACGATGTCGATCTGAAGCAGATCGCGAAGACCACCGCGGGCTTTACCGGTGCGGATCTCGAAAATCTGATGAACGAAGCTGCCATAGGAGCAGCCCGTGAAGGAAAAGAGTTTATCAATCAGAAAGATATAAAGGATTCTTTTATCAAAGTAGGTATAGGGGCCGAAAAGAAAAGCAAGATCATCTCCGATAAGGAGAAGAAGATCACGGCTTATCATGAAGCGGGTCATGCGATCCTGTTCCATGTGCTGCCGGATATGGAATCCGTTTACACGATTTCCATCATTCCCACCGGAATGGGCGCCGCAGGGTATACTATGCCCCTTCCAGAGAATGATGAAATGTTCATGACTAAAGGAAAGATGATCCAGGAGATCACCACGCTGCTGGGCGGAAGAACGGCAGAGGAGATCATTTTTGGAGATATCACAACAGGAGCGTCGAACGATCTGAAAAGAGCTACGGCGATCGCCCGCTCCATGGTGATGAAATATGGTATGTCCGATTCGCTCGGCCTTGTTGCTTATGACGAGGAAGAAGATGCGGTGTTTATCGGGCGTGACCTTGCGCACACAAAGGGCTACAGCGAAGAGGTGGCAAAGCAGATCGATGCCGAAATAAGGCGTATTCTGTCAGAATGTCATGAAAGCGCACGCAAGATCATAGAAGAACATGAAGCGGTTCTTCATTCCTGCGCGGCTCTTCTTCTTGAAAAGGAGAAGATCCACAGAGATGAGTTTGAAAAATTGTTCGAAGCAGAGGGATGACTATGGAGAGCAGAAAAGTGGATATGACAAAAAAGATGCAGTATATTCTGAATATGCGTCCACCTCTCAATCCCAATGCACTTTTCAGTGACGGAACCGATAATTACAGAATACCGTCTGAACCGGTAGCGGGGGATGAGGTTACCATCCGTTTTCGTACCCAGAAGAATAATGTGGACGAGGTGTATCTTGTATCGGGCAGTCTGCGTCAGAAAATGGAAGTCGCATACACTTGTCGCGGGTTTGATTACTATGAAACGAAAATAACGGTCGGAGAGGAGATCTTTCGGTACCATTTTGAGATCATATATGGTCTGAGTGTCTGTTATTTCAACAATCAGGGGGCACTTCCCTATATAGAAGAAAGGATGGATTTTGAAATCTATCCCGGATATTCTACGCCGGATTGGGCCAAAGGAGCTGTGATGTACCAGATCTTTGTAGATCGCTTCTGCAACGGAGACCCGACAAACGATACCGTGTCGGGAGAGTACTGCTATATAGGCGAGCCCTGTGTAAAAGTGGAGGACTGGAGCAAGACCCCTGCGGTCATGGGGGTAAGAGAGTTTTATGGCGGAGACATTCAGGGGATTATAGACAAGCTGGATTATCTGCAGGAGCTTGGCGTTGAGGTGATCTATCTTAATCCGGTTTTTGTGTCTCCAAGCAATCATAAGTATGACTGCCAGGACTATGATTATATCGATCCGCATTACGGCAGGATCGTAGAAGACTGTGACGGGATACTTCCGGAATGGGATCATGACAATACGCATGCCTATAAATTCATCAAACGTGTAACGGACAAAAAAAACCTGGAAGCCGGAAATGAGCTGTTTGTACAGTTTGTGGAGGAAGTTCATCGCCGGGGGATGAGGATCATTCTGGACGGCGTATTCAATCACTGCGGATCTTTTAACAAGTGGATGGATCGCGAGCGTATCTATGAAAACAGGGACGGCTATCCTGCAGGAGCGTTTATCTCCGGGGACAGCCCTTATAAGAGCTATTTTGCGTTTGAGAATGAAGAAGCGTGGCCCTATAATTCAACTTATGATGGATGGTGGGGACATGATACTCTTCCGAAGCTTAACTATGAAGGTTCGCGTGAACTTTATGAACATATTCTGCAGATCGGGCGCAAATGGGTCTCTCCGCCTTTCAACATTGATGGATGGCGGCTTGACGTGGCTGCCGATCTGGGGCACAGCAACGAGTTTAACCATAAGTTCTGGAAGGATTTCAGAAAAGCGGTAAAAGAAGCAAATCCTGATGCGATCATCCTGGCCGAACACTATGGAAATCCTGAGGGATGGCTTAACGGCGACGAGTGGGATACTCTCATGAATTACGATGCGTTTATGGAACCTGTGACATGGTTCCTTACCGGCATGGAAAAACACAGTGATGAGTACCGCGAGGATCTGTTTGGCAACAGTGAGGCCTTTATCAGTTCGATGAAAACGCACATGAGATCGCTCCATATGTCGGCGCTTACCACTGCCATGAATGAGCTGTCTAATCACGATCACTCCCGGTTTCTGACCAGAACGAACCGAAGAGTCGGCCGCGTGTCGTATGCGGGGCCGGAAGCGGCATCTGCAGGGGTAAATCCTGCAGTGATGAGAGAGGCGGTTGCGATCCAGATGACCTGGCCGGGGTCGCCGACGGTATATTATGGAGATGAAGCGGGAGTTTGCGGCTTTACCGACCCGGATAACAGGCGTACTTTCCCCTGGGGAAAAGAGGATACGCAGATGCTGGAGTTTCACAGGAGTATGATTCGCCTGCATCGAAATTATGAGGTTACGCGCAAAGGTTCGCTTACATTCCTGTGGAATGACTATCAGGGCCTGAGCTATGGCAGATTTACGCAGAATGAGAGTCTTATTGTCATTCTCAATAATCAGCCGGAAGAAAGGGTTGTCGAGATCGAAGGCTGGAGAGCCGGTGTTTCCCGTCAGAAAGATACCATGATGGAAAGGATCATGCTGTCGGACATCACCGGATTTACAGAAGAGAAAGCATATTATAAGGCTAAGGCGGGCATCATCAGGTTTACCATGCCCGGCTATGGGGTTGTCATATTGTACAGCAGTGAACAGGATTAACGGTTCTAATTGACCCGGAAAGGAAGCCAGTCATGAAAGAATATTATCTTCAGCGATATATATATTCAGGCGACGAGGAGATTATTCGTGAGGCACAAAAGCACTTTGACACGGAGGAGTGGACGAAGTGGCACTATGCCGTGATGATTGAATCCGGGAGTTCTTTTTTTGAGAATGCCGACCATGTGGACCGTGAGATCAAAGAAGACCTGCGGAGGGAATTCTTTTATCTGAATCTTAATACCAGACAGTCTCTATTGCTTTTTGAAGATATGTATTGCGATTACAAACTGATCGTGAATCAGATCCGTCAGATCCTTCGGAGAAAATATGCGGCCAGATTCTTTTTTGCCATCAGCAGAAAGTTTGACGGCTATAAAGCGCTTCCTGAAATACTGTCACAGCTGGAACAGCAGATGGAGGAGCGGTTCTACCACCCGGAAAGGATCGTTTTTACAGCTGATGAAGAAGGAGCGCTTTCGACTTTCTCCGAGTTTCAGGATTCCATGGTGATCGAGAAGATCTCTGAGGATGTCAGCCGGAAGGATACCGATAATCTATGGAAGCATTTTGGGCTGCTCAGGGATAAGTATTCTTCGGGATTCCGGTACTCCGCTATGTATGTCAAGTTCGTTTTTTCGAGCCTGATCCAGGAGCTTTATTCTGAGGAACAGTTTGCGGAGGAGCATGATTTATCTTCTGCCGTTACCAGGCTGTATAAAGCGGAGGATGTGGATGAGATTCTGCATATCGTGGAAGAGAATATCAGCGAGTATGTGAAGTTTATCAATGGGTCGATGTCTGTTCTGAGGATGGAGATCCAAAAGGTTAAAGATTATATTCAGAAACATTGTACGGAGGAAGTGAGTCCGGAGATGCTTTCTGATAAGGTGCACCTTTCGGTCGGCTATCTGAGCTTTATCTTCAAAAAGGAGACAGGCATGAGTATCGCCCGTTATATGCGGGTGTGCAGGATGGAGAAGGCAAGGGAGGCGCTTGAAAAAGCGGGGACAAGTGTTGAAGAAGCTGCCAAAGAGGCAGGGTTCAGGAACGTGGATTGTTTTCGGACGGCCTTTTTACAGTATAGCGGCGTAGAACCCGCATAAAAATATTTGAAAAAGGGGGTTGACACCGAATAGCGGTTGTGTTATTCTAATATAGCTGTCTCGAGAGACAGAAAAAAAGATTTGAAAAAAATCAAAAAAAGATGTTGACACGGTAAAACAAATGTGTTAATATCAATGAGCTGTCGCAAGAGAGCAAAACAAAAAACGGCAGTCAAGCTGCCGTGCACCTTGATAACTGAACAGTGAAACACATACGATTCTCGA
>CADCPK010000021.1 GCA_902803215.1 uncultured Lachnospiraceae bacterium | reverse complement strand
AATTTCTTCATTGATCGCAGCATATTCTTCAACATCCTTCGGGTCAGCACCTGTAATATCCAAATCGATCATTCACATACCTCCTTAAGATCCGGATCATCCTTGTACCAGTCGCTCATTTTCAGAAAGTCATAGATCTTTTTCTGAGCCTCCTCATTGAAATAGAAGCTTCTTTCTTCCCTGACACCGGATTCCTGATTTTCATCCGCAACCGCGATGTTGTTTTTATCATCGATCTTCAATAATCCAAGTTCCAGTGCTGCGTGGATAACATCCGCTTCTTCAATGTCAGCAATCAAGGCCATCGTTAAAGGAAGCCGTTCACCGTGTATTTTTCTTAATCCTTTCCGGGCAAAAAACTCACTTGCAGGAACTTCGTTCCCAACTTCTTCGATCGCTTTTTCCATGCAGACATTGATTGGATCCCGATCCTTCCTTTCCACGTGATCTTTTATTTCATCAAAGACCGTCTCATCAAAAGCAGGAACCGCTATGCATCTGTATCTGCCATGTTCCATTCCCTTCTCGCTTAGAGTCCACATCCTTTGTTTCAGTTCGTCTTTTTCAATGTAGCCAAGGTCCCATAAAGCCTTGATCACTTCTTCTACGCTTGTCGGAATCTCTCTTGCCATTTTTGATAAAGATCTCATGTTTTCTTTTTCCATCCTATTTTTCCATCCTTCCTGATATGTGACAGATCACCGATCTGATCACGCCCCATAGACCGTATTCTTTCAGAATAAACCTGATCTGCCCTGAATAAACAAATCCAAAAGCCAGCCCGATCATGAATACGGAAAACGTCATGCTGAATATCTTCAGATAGCTCATATTGTTGATTTCCTCCTTTGGGTAATTACAACTCTACGGTCTGTTCCCTGGGAGCAGTCAACATATTTTTTCATCATTTTTATCTGTTCGCGTAAATTTCATCCCCTTTTATGAAGACCTTGACTGTTCCCAAGGGACAGCAGGTATCGTAAGGAGGAACTGTAAATTGAATCAGACAAAAACATTATCCGAGATCCGCAAGGAACTGGGCATATCCCGCAAAGCCATTCAGGGATATGAAAAGCATGAGCTGATAAGCCCATGCGGCAAAGACAAGTATGGACATCTCATTTATGATGACAAAACTGTGGAAAGGATTATCAGGATCCGCTTCTATCAGAAACTTGGCTTTTCTGTGAAGGAGATCAAAGAGCTGAGCTATCAGGATGACGACCAGCTGAAAATGGCCCTGGATGACAAAAAGCAAGAGACTGAAAAGATGATCCTGATGCTGCAGAGAAGATACTATCTTCTCGAATACCTGATCTGTGAGACCAAGATGCCCGATATTGAATTTATGTATGAAGAAATAAAGGAGGAAGACCAATAATGAAAAAACTGATTGCATTACTTATGATCGTACTTCTTCTTGCCGGATGTTCCGGCAGGAAGAGCAATGACTCGCCAATTACGGCAAAACCAGAACAGCCGGCGGTCAAACCGGCTGCTGAGGACCCATCTGAAAAATACTATGGCACATGGCGCTCGTCAGCCGTCTATACCAACGATGTCCGCTTCGATATGGAACAGATCACCGCTTTAGGCGGAGAAGCCTTTGACCTGATTTTCATCATCAACAGGGATGGCAAGGTCGTTGCCTACTCTTCCTACTACGACCAGATCGAAGAAGTAACATGGACAATGGGCGAAAATAACGATTCGATCATCATCGGCGATCTGGAGCTCTTTATGGAAGAAGATGAGCTGGTCATGAATGCGGATGAAGGCAAGCTCTATCTGGCAAAGATCTCTGAGCGGCAAGACAGGGACTTTCTGAATGAACTGCTCGAAGAAGAAAAGAACAATGAAAATACCAAACCTGCAGAAGAACCCGAGCCTGAACCGGAATCCGAACTGGAGCAGGAAGAAGAAAGTGTTTCCGAAAACACCATCCGTCCGGAAGTCAAGGAAGCTATCGATGCCTATGAAACCTTCGTCGATGAATATTGCGAATTCATGAAGAAGTATTCCGAATCCGATGGCACCGACCTATCTATACTAACTGACTATTTCACTTTCGTGTCCAAGCTCGAAAACTATTCAGACAAGATGGATGCCATGGAAGACGATCTTACAGATGCGGAATACTGGTACTACATTGAAGTATTGAACCGGTGCAATGAGAAGATGCTGAAAGCAGCATCTTAAGGAGGTCAAAATATGTTTTCGTTCTTAATTGCAATCATCTGGCATTTCTTCTGGTTTATAGCGGTACCGATAAGATTGCTGATAAAACATTTGAAATGGATTTTTAGTTGAAATACAAACAAATACAAATAATATCTGTTATTATATTGTTACTCGGGCTCCTGTTGAGGAGGTAAGATTATGAAACAAGTCATTAATGCTTGGAACGGTCTTTCAAGAGACGAACAACTTGCGGTATTAGATAAAATTGCCATGGTCGGCGGTTCTATTCTGGCTATCGCAAGAATAACGCTCGTCAAAAAGCCCGAGACACAAATAGCCCAGTAGGGCTATTTGTTTTTTAAGGGAGATCTTATCATTATGAATAATACGGAGTATCAAGAATTAATTGATAAAGAAATCGATCGTTTTTTAAACAAAATACATATGTTATATAACAATTCAGATTATGATAAGCGGAAGAATAAAAACGACCTTTTGCTTTTTAATTTATACTCGGATGAAGAATATTTTTTAATTAATGATTTAAACGAGATCAGCCAGAACCTTTTCATGAAGGTCATCCTGTCGGATTCCGTGATATGTGCACTTCTTTCTCTTTTTGGAAACATAGGTGCTGCATT
>CADCPK010000020.1 GCA_902803215.1 uncultured Lachnospiraceae bacterium | reverse complement strand
TCTTGCGCAAACCGGAAATTGATATCCATGGAAAAAGAAGCTCCGTTGCGGCAGCTGATGGCACCCCAAACGGTGCCCCACCCGCATCCAACGAAGCCATCTCTTATCTGCCTTACTCAGTTCTATGTGGTCCATCTCATATCCCTTCTTTGCTATAAGTTAAACTTGTTACCGCAACGAGGGCAATACCAGTAATTCGTGATTACCGTTTTCTTTCCATTCCCACAAGAACCGCATAATAAGCCGAGGGGGCCAAAGAGAAGGCATCCCAGGCATCCTGAAGAAGAGTTATAATCTGCTTTCTTCGTGGTTGTATCCGTAAGGATCTGACAGTTTGGATAACCACATTCCGGGCATCTACGTGCACCATCATTTTGATTTCCGTATTGATAATTTGAGTACGGCTGTGGTTTACTCAGTGCCTCCTGCGGACGATAAGGTTCTACCGGGAGCTTGTCTCCGCAAACCGGACATACTTTTTCACCGTTTGGAGCATCATATCCACATTTCGAACATCTCATAGCATTTCTCCCAATTGTCTTCTATATACGACTTATGACTTCATAATGGACATTTACAGGGGACAAAAAAGATCCTTGTCCCCTGTAAACACTGGTTATCGCTTCATAGAATCAAGCGCTCTCTCATACTGAACCATTTCCATGCGTTTTGCATTCAGTTTCTGAATATACATATCTTTCTCTTCATTGTAGTCTTTCCCCTGTTGACATAGATTTTTGAATTTGGCATGTTTCCAGATTGCAAGACCGATAGCAAGACATTCAACCAAAAACGCTATCATCATTAACCAAAAGCATCCATTCTTCACAACAGCATCTCTGGTCAGGAAATAAAAAGGGAGACCAAATGTCATTATAAGAATAAACAAAACCGTAACCACACAAAGATTTTTCGTGTAAATAAACTTAAACGATGACCCTACTTCTGTCCTGGGAGCTGTCTTCATAGCCTGATCATAACAACTCTGAGCATTCTCCTGTGCTGTCTTGGCTTCTTTGGCCAGACGATCCACTTCTTTTTGGTAATCAGCAATCTTGTTCCCAAGCTCATACCAGTTTTTATTATAGTTTTCCAGTTGGACATTATAGTAGGCACACCAGTCGTTATAGAGTTCCGAACGAATTTCATTCGGAACGAATGTAAACACAGAATTATAGTATGTGGCAAGTTTATCGAACTGGCTCTTTTGTTCAAGCGGAAGCGTAAAGTTCTGTGTGTATGCCTTGATGTATCCCCACCATCCTATGTAATTCTGCGGTGCGATCTCAATCGCCTTGGTATACTCTGCTTCCGCCTTCTTGTAGTCTTTTACCTTCATATAGGCATCCGCCGCAGCAATCCTGGCTTTCGAGGAACTCTCATCAACCATATTCACCACATCCGCGTGAAGATTATCGATATTCGTCACGTAGTTGTAGTTGTTGATTGCATCCTGAACTACATAAGCCGATCCGCAATGCGGGCAGATTGCAGCTTTTAATGCATTGTCGACTTCCAAAGAAGCACCGCAGTTTTCACATTTCGCCTGAACCAGTGCCATAACCTATTCCTCCTACCTGCTCATCGCTATCTGTCTGTTTCTCATTTCTGCTGTCTGAATGATCCGATCTGCCAGCAAGCCTGCCGTCCCGTTATCACCGGCGACAACTGCCTGCTCCAATTGACCGATCATCTGAACGATACTATTCTCTGCTTCCCACGCCTCCGGTACCGTAGCAACCGGACTCGTACGAACCGTATCATATGCACGCTCTACCTTCTTCTTCAGAGCAGGATCCGAAATCGTCCCAAGAACTGACTGGAGACGAAGTGTCACTGATTTCACATATTGAAGCTGTCCTTCTCTTTTTGCCTCTGCCGCTGCCGTACTTTCATTTGCCTTCATGTTGGCAATAAAGAGCACCAGGTAGATACCAAACATGATAAGCTGTACGAGAAGCGCGATCTTAAAGTCGATGGTCTTTACAAGAAGGAATGTCACACCAACCGCCAGTTCCAGGAAGAAATAAATCCCACTTAGATAATAAAGCGGATATCCGAATACTGCCTTAGACTTTCCTTCTTTTACCATAAATGGTGTCAGGATAAGTGTCAGATATGAGATGTGAATGAATGCGTAGCATACCCATCCGGTTGCTCCCCGGTCCGTTCCAATGACCACAAAGAAGATCACGTTAAACACGATCAGGAAGACTAATTCCATAAGAATCGTTAATACCTTATTCTTCATAATATGTCTCCTCCTATAATCTGCTGAGGATTTCAGCCTTCTTGGCGTCATAGTCCTCCTGTGTTACATACCCTGCATCCAGAAGCTGCTTCAACTTTCCGAGCGCCTGCATCGGGTCCTCCTGCTGAGGTGCCTGCGGTGCAACCTGCTGCGTTTGCTGAACATACTGTCCGGCACTCTGTTGCGGATCTGCATACGGCTGTTGAGCATACTGCTGCTGCGGAACCTGACCTGCGTACGGTTGCTGTCCATACTGCTGCATTTGCGAATTCATGGGTGCAAACATCTGGCCTGCCATAGCCCCAAACATCGGACCGGCTGCCATCCCCATGCCCAGGCCTGCTCCGATGCCCATTCCGGCACCGCTTCCACCGGGGTTCTGTGCTGCCGCGCCCATGATATTGGCCGCCTGCTGTATGCCCCAGTTCTCGCCAAGGGTCTGCATAACACCCAGATCTGCCTCTGCATTTGTGATCTTGCCCTTCTTTGCAATGGTCTGCTGATCCAGTTCGTCGTACTTCGTGGTATCGATATCCAACCCTGAGAACGAGAAGCGGATGCAGGATACACCATATTCCGACAGAGCCTCGTCCATATAAGGCCTCATCTGTCCTGATAAGTCCTCAAGGTATGCATCCAGACCAATCAGTTCGTTTTCATAGGCATTCAGGAATTTGGAAACCGCTGCCTTGACCTTACCGCTCAATTCATTACGGAAATAGTCATCCATCTCAGTCTGTCCCATCTGCTGGACGTTATTCCCGATCATCTTCGTAAGGAAGATGGCCGGATTTGTGATCCGCAGTCGATAAGCTCCACGAACTCTCGCATCTGTACGGATGTTGTGTACCTTATCACGCACCTGGATCGGCGAGTCTGTACCCCATAGGATTTCCTTACTGTCCGCCATTCTTACGAAGTAAACAACACAGTTAAAGGTGCTGACTCCTCCGGTAAAAGCATTGCGAAGCCGGCTGATAAACGGATAGTTTTCCGTATTCAGCTTGTAAGTCCCATTATCAAAGACAGCCTCTATGGTCCCGCCCTTAATAAAGATGGCCGATTCACCCGGCATAACTATCAAAGTCGAATTCGTGTTAAAATCCTCCTCCGGCTGTCTCCAGATCAGAAGATTTCCTTCACCGGAATTCTTGATCACGTCTGCCCAGTGTTTTTTACCGTGAATGTATTCTGTTTCATTTGGATTTCTGGAAAAAATGCTCAAGGTCTCCCTCCTTATGATCTCTTGATGATCCTATCTTACACGTTCTGTCTCAATTCTTTTTTGCACAAAAACAGGAATGCCCTTCACGAGTTACTCTGCGAAAGACATTCCTGTCGTATCGATATTGCATTCCACACAAAGAGAAGCAACCTTACGGTTACTGCGGAGGCTTCTACCCCCCCCCTTAGTGTGTAACGTAATATGT